>JBJSZP010000520.1:0-24286 GCA_046090365.1 Planctomycetia bacterium | reverse complement strand
ACCATCTGCTGCCACACGACCTCGGCGTCGAGCGGCGGGATCACCGCGGCGTTCTTCGTGCCCGGGCCGGGCACGAGCCCGGGCCCGGTCACCTGCCCCTGCGGCCCGATCTGCGCGCCTGCCGGCAGCGGGGCGAACGGGTCGGGCTGCGCGGGGAGCGGGTCCTGGGCCGCGGCGCGCACGGCCGCGGCGAGGATCAGGAGGCTCGCGCCGCTCGTCCAGACGTGCCGCATGGCGGGATCGTCGTGAATCCCGCACGTTCGCTCAAGGCCAGTGTGGGCCTGAAAAACGGCCTATTCGGCGCCCAGGCTGCCGGCCATGTCGGCGAACAGATCCACGAACCGCGTGTGGGAGGTGTGGAGGTGCTCTCCCTGGGAGATGAACCGCATCCGGTCGTTGCGCTCGACCCCCTGCTCCGCCAGGATCCGCTCGAACGGGGTGCGGTTGGCGGCGTACACGACGAGCAGCTTGTGCTCGTCGAGCTGCACCTCGAGTGACAGCTCGGGGTGCATGATGGCGATCCCCGTGCAGCCGTCATTGAGCAGCAGGTCTTCGAAGTCCCAGAGCACGCTCTCGAGCACGAGCCGCTCGATGCCCTCGCGGGTGACTTCGCGGCGGGAGGCGTTGGGGCCCGACGTCTGGGTGTCGTGCGAGGTCTCGAGCACCACGTCGCAGACGTCGCCCAGCGGCTCGAGGAGCGCGAGGAACGTGTCGAACAGGTGCTCGCTCGAGACAGAGGCGATCAGGGCCGGGAGTCGCATGCCCGTGCGGGCGTCGGAGTAGGTATCGAAGCGATAGCCGGCCTGCGGCACCACCTCGAGCTGCCAGCTCGGCCGCACGGCCTCGGTGAGCGTGAAGCGGCCGTAGCGGCTGCGGGCCAGGTGGGCCTCGAGCGCGCGGCGGTCGGGGCGGGCGATCGCGCCTTCGGGGGCCGGCGAGGAGCGGCGGGGCTGGGCCGCGTCGAGGTAGTCGTCGAGGAAACGCATGGTGACGGTGTGGAAGGAGGAGAGGGACGAGGCCGACGGCCAATCCGAGCCGTCAGGCCCTCAAACGTAGGCCATGGTTTTCGGCCGTGCGGCGGCGGGGCCGCGATTCCGCCAGGAACGGGCCGAGCGTTGCCCTTTTCGGCCCTGAAACGGCATACTGGCCGGTTTTCCTCCACCCCAGGAACCCCTCATGGACGGGAAAATCGTCGCCACCGGCATCACCTTCGATGACGTCCTGCTCGTGCCGCGGTATTCGGCCGTGGTGCCCGCCGAGGTGGACGTGAGCACGCACCTCACCCGCGGGATCCGGCTCACCATTCCGCTCGTCAGCTCACCCATGGACACGGTGACCGAGAGCGAGATGGCGATCGCCCTGGCCCAGGAGGGCGGCCTCGGCGTGATCCACAAGAATCTCTCCGTCGAGCGGCAGAGCGAGGAGGTGGACAAGGTCAAGCGGAGCGCCAACGGCATCATCATGGATCCCGTCACCCTGCCTCCCACGGCCACCGTGGCCCGGGCCCGGGAGGTGATGGATCAGCACAACATTTCGGGCGTGCCGATCACGGCCGACGGCCGGCGGCTCGTGGGGATCATCACCCGGCGCGACCTGCGGTTTCTCGAGAGTGGCGAGACGCCGGTCGCCGAGATCATGACCAAGACCGGGCTCGTCACGGCCACCGGCACCGTCTCGCTCGATGACGCCGAGAAGATCCTGATGGCCAACAAGGTCGAGAAGCTCCTGCTCGTCGACCCGGCCGGCCTGCTCACCGGCCTGATCACGATCAAGGACATCGACATGATGAAGCGGTTCCCCAGCGCCTGCAAAGACCGCCAGGGGCGGCTACGGGTGGGGGCCGCGGTGGGCGTGTTCGACTACGACCGGGCCGAGAGCCTGATCGCCAAGGGGGTCGACGTGCTGATCGTCGACTCGGCCCACGGCCACTCGTCGAACGTGATCGAGACCGTGGCGGCCATCAAGAAGCGCTGGGGCATCGACGTGATCGCGGGCAACGTGGCCACGCGCGAGGGCTGCCGCGACCTGATCAAGGCCGGGGCCGACGGCGTGAAGGTGGGCATCGGGCCCGGGTCGATCTGCACGACGCGGGTGATCTCCGGCGTGGGCGTGCCGCAGATCTCGGCGGTGTGGGAGGCGGCCCAGGAGGCGGCCGGCGCCGGCGTGCCGGTGATCGCCGACGGCGGCATCCGCTACTCGGGCGACATCACCAAGGCGATCGCCGCGGGGGCGCACTGCTGCATGGTGGGCGGCCTCCTGGCGGGCGTTGCGGAAAGTCCGGGGCAGACGGTCCTCTACCAGGGCCGCACGTTCAAGGCATATCGCGGCATGGGATCGCTCGGGGCGATGGTCCAGGGCTCGAGCGAGCGCTACCGCCAGAAGGCCACGGGCCGGGGCGGCGACAAGCTCGTGCCCGAGGGGGTCGAGGGCCGCGTGCCGTTCAAGGGGCCGCTGAGCACGTTCGTGTATCAGCTCGTGGGCGGCCTGCGGGCGGGCATGGGCTACTGCGGCACGCGGACGATCGAGGAACTGCGACGCGACGCCCGGTTCATCCAGGTGTCGGCGGCGGCGGTGCGCGAGAGCCACCCGCACGACATCGTGATCACGCAGGAGGCCCCCAACTACTCCGCCGAGCACAAGCAGGGTGAATGAAAGCAGGCTCGTGCCGCGATCGCCGGAGGAATGCGGCGGGGCGGCAGGCTGGGGGGTTTGCGGCGTGGGCGGTTCGTGAGGCGTGGCCAAAGTTACGGGCCGCTTCGCGTCGATCTTTCCTGCACGCCCCTTGGTGTGATCCGCGCCCGCTGGAAGCAGCCCATGCCGTGTTCATCGTCGCACTTTCTCGGGGAGCCCGCGCGGCGGCCGCGCCAGGGCGGCCGCTTCGTCCTGCCGCTCGTCGCGCTCGTGGTGGCCGTGGCGGCGTCGCTGACCAGTGCCGTCGATCTCGACGTGAAGAATCTGGCCGTGAACGATTCGTCCGGCGTCGATCTCGTGCTGCCGGCCGCCGACGGTTCGGTCGCTTCCGAGGCAAGCATCACGGATGATGGCGGACCGATCCAGCAGGTGGCGGCGGTGGCCGACACCTGCCGGGAGGCTGCGGAAGACTGCCGCGAGGCCCTCAAGGCCCTGCGCGACGACAAGCTCGGCGACATCGAGCTCGACATCCGCGTGAGCGGCACGCCGGGCAACGACTTCCCCTGCGAGTGTCGCCTCGAGGGGGAGGAGTTCCGGCCGCGGAAATTCGCCTGCACGACGTTCACCTGGAAAGCGGCGGGCTACTGCCACAAGCCGCTGTACTTCGAGCACTGGACGCTCGAGCGCTACGGCCACTCGCACGGCTGGGCCGACCCGATCATCTCGGGAGCCCACTTCTTCGCCACGCTTCCCGTCCTGCCCTACAAGATGGGCGTGGAACTGCCGTGGGAGTGCGTCTATCCGCTCGGCTACTACCGCCCCGGCAGCTGCGCGCCCTGGACGGTGCCGGCCGTGCCGATCAGCAAGCGCGGCCTGGCGCTCGAGGCCGCCACCGTCACCGGCCTCGTGTTCCTGCTGCCGTAGACCTCGGCGAGGCTCGAGGGCATGCGGCATCGGGGCCGTCCGCCGTCAGTTCTTGCGCACCGTCGCGATGTAGGCGTAGCGCTTGGCGACCGATTCGAACGTCACGTCGGCCCGCCCCGACGCGCCGAGCGCCGTGAGCGCCTCGTGCACCTCTGGCCGGTAGTGCACGTGGAACAGCGCGAGCCAGCGCTTGAGGCCGGCCGCGAACCAGCCGGGCAGGTCCTTCTGGTCCCAGAAGTCCACGATCAGCATCTCGCCGCCGGGCTTGAGGTTCGCGAGCGCCGCCTCGATCGCCCCCGGCCAGGTCGGCACCATCGACAGGCAGTAGGAGAAATAGATCGTGTCGAACGGCGCTTCGCGGCCGAACATCCGCCGGGCGTCGAGCTGCTCGGCGAGCCCCTGGCGGAGCACGATCGGCTTCCGACCGCCCCGCTCCACGCCCGCCCGCTCGATGCTCGCGGCGGCGGTCTCGAGCATCTCGTGCGACGCGTCGAGGCCGAACAGTTCCCCGGGCTCCGGCCGCCGCGCGAGGCGGATCAGGTTGCGGGCGGTGCCGCAGCCCACCTCCAGCGTGGCCGCCGAGGGCGATGTGGCCACCTTGTCGAGCAGCCGATCGCGGCCGAGCAGGTAGTACGCCCGGGTGACGTCGTAGACGTGCCGCGTGAAGCGGTACATCCGGTCCATCGCCACCGCCTGGTCGGCCGGCCCCCTGCCCGGGTTGTTCGACGACGACACGGGCTGCCTCCCCGGAGCGGTGCTCATGAGGCGGGGAGCATCTCGTAGAGGTGGAACATGCCGTAGATCGCGGAGCGATCCTGGGCGTGGAACGCCCGCGAGCGGTCGGTGTCGTAGTGGAACCGGCCGCGGACCTCGGGCGGCAGCGCCGCCTCCACGGGCGACTTCTCGCCGGCGGTGCGGAAGATCACCCGCGTGTTCGGCCCGCCCACGCGGACGACCTGCCGCCACAGATCCTCGATCACCTGCGGCGGCATCCAGTCTTGGCTGTCGAGGAACACGAAGGCGTTGAGGCCGCCGGGCGACTCGGTCTGCAGGTAGTCGCCGAGCGAGGCGATGTGGGTCTCGACGCGGCCGACGAGCGACTTGATGAGGTCGTAGTTTTCCCGCTTCAGGTAGTCGGGCAGCCCGCGGCGGCCCTCGTGGTCGTACCGCCGGCCGAAGGCCTGCCAGGCGAAGTAGTTGTCGTCCAGTGGAAACCCGCAGGCCAGCCGCCGCACCCGCTGCTTGTACATGTCGAACAACTTGCCGCCGTCGTTCTCGTGCTCGTCGAGCATCGCCTGGTGCTGGCTGGGCGGGATGCCGAGGCTGTAGACGGCCACGGGCTGCCGGCCGAGCCACCGTACGAGCGCGTTGTCGAACAGCGGCCCGAACGTCTCGTCGAAGATCTTCTCCTGCTCGGCCACCGTCTTCGCCGTCACGAGCCGGGCCGGATCGCGGCCGGTGGTCTTCGCGATCCCGTGTACCACGCGGAAGAACTGGCCGAGCTTGGCCTTTTCATAGAGGCCGCGGGTGAAATAGCCGATTCGCTTCGGCCCCACCGCCTTGCCGGGCCAGTCGGTCGACTCCCAAAAGTTTCGCGTCAACGGGTCGAGGTGGTCGCGGATGTAGCGGCGGTAGTTCGGGACGTTGTCGGGATGCCGGCCGTAGCCGAAGAACTTGTAGAACGACTCGTAGTCGGGGAGGTGCTCGAGCGCAGCGAGCTTGAGCCGTGTGAGCGACATGTGGTTGGCGTTGAGGTCCACCGCCACGATCCGTTTCGGCCGGTGCACGAGGTAGTTGAGGACATTGCAGCCGCCGCTCGAGATGGTGAGCAGGCTCGTCTCCGGTCCGAGCCGCAGGGCTTCGGCGTCGACCCGCGGATCCTCCCAGATCTGGTTGTAGACGAAGCCGCGGAACCAGAGCGTGAACATCCGCTCGAGCACGCCGCGCTTGCTGGTGAGCTTGTGATGGTGGACGGCCTTCCGCAGACGGGCCGTGTTGTCGCCGGTGGCGGCAAGGCTGCACATGGGATCGGGTGACCTCGGGGCGGACGAGACGGCGAGTGTAGCGACTGGTGCCACGGGCTGTTGAGGCCCGGGGGCAAAATGGCCTCAGGGGGCGGCCGGCGGCGGCCGCACGGGGGCCGGGGCCCGCTCGTCGATCGCGCCGACCAGCATCGCTGACGCGCCGGCCAGCTCGCGGCCCAACTCGACGATCGCCGTCTCGACCGCGGCGAGTTCGGCGCCGGCGTCGGCCACGCGGGTCTCGAACCGCTCCGCCACCCGCCCGGCCGACTCGGCGTCGGAGCGCCACTTCGTCAGGTCCGCGTCCAGATCCCCCGCCTCCTGCGTGTGCAGCTGGAGCTGGTTGTCGGCGCTCGTCTTCGCGGCCTTCATTTTCTCGGTCGTCGCCGCGATCGTGGCGATGTCGGCCTCGAGCATCCGGCGGATGAAGGCCACGCCCTCGATCCGGATCGTGGGCCGATCGCCCCCGTCGCCCTTCCCGACGAGCTCGTAGTCGCTGCCGCGGAGCGCTGTCTGCGCGTCGGCGAGCGGCCGGCGTCGTTCGACGGCGACGACCGTGGCTGCGCCGCCGTCGGCGAGCTTCTGCGCGGTCTCGAGGTCGAACGTCGCGGTCTGGCCCGCCTCGAACTCGGCCGGCTCGCCCCCGGTCCGTGGCAACGAGTGCGACTCCTTGAACTCCACCGTGGCCCAGTAGGTTCCCGGGAGGATCGACCGGTTCTTGAGCCCCTCCACGATCTTCGGCCACTCGTCCTCCGCCACCGGTTCGGCATGCTGCCGCACCTCCTCGAGCTGCGCCTCGAGGTGCTTGAGCAGGTCTTCCGGGTCGGCCTTGCGCTGGGGCGGGGCCGCGGCCGCGCCGTCCTCGGCTTCGACGGCCGGCATCGTGCGATGGAACGCCATCCACCGGTCGACGGGCAGGTCTTCGTAGACCGTGACCTCCTCGCGGCCCGCCTGCCAGAGCGCGGTGTCGGCCGCCGTGGGCGGCAGCGCGGGAACGATGGAGAGCACGTTGCCG
The DNA here is from genome assembly GCA_046090365.1 of Planctomycetia bacterium. Classification (GTDB taxonomy): domain Bacteria; phylum Planctomycetota; class Planctomycetia; order Pirellulales; family UBA1268; genus RGVT01. The sequence goes on along the minus strand of JBJSZP010000520.1, from coordinate 17,695 downwards.
TCGACCGCCACGACACTGAACGCGCCCAAGAACCGGCCGTTTTCCTCGACCGGCGCCGCGTCGAACAGATAGAGCTCGGCGCCGGCATTGATCGTCAGCTTGTCGACGTCTTCGATCGTGACCCGGCCGGGCGTGACCGCGCCGTCCGCCGCGATCGCGGGAGGCGCGAAGGCGGCCTTGTCCCAATGGCGGCCCCGCCAGGTTTCGATCCGGTCGAGCACCCGCTGCCAGCGGGCCTTGTCGAGGGCGAGGGCGGCGAGGGATTTGCGGGTGTCGTCGGACACGAGCCGGCCGCCGGCTCCAGGCACGAGCCCATCCCGCTCGCTCGCGAGCCTCGCCTGGTATTCGGTGATGAACGCCCGCCAGGCGCGTTCCCGCTCGGCGAGCATGCCGGCGAGGAACGTGTAGCCCGCCGCCACGAGGAGCACGAGGATCGCCGCCGTGATGGTGCCCCAGTGCCAGCCCCGGTAGCCGAACGCAAACAGCGCGAGGCCTGCCACGAGCACCAGCGGGATCAGGGCCAGCAGGACGATCTCCATGCACCACTCGGATGACGGCGGCTACGGGGCGGGCCGCCTGCGGCCACGGCGGCGCAGGCAGGCGAAGCCCTGATTATGGCCTTTCCCGCGCGCGGCTGACGAGGCCGGTTTGCCGTCGCCCCACGGCCACCCGGCGACGGGCGGCGCGTCGCCCGCCGGCGACGCGCGATCCCCGCAGCCTCGGCCCGGGCGTCACGGCCCGACGCGGTTTGGCGGCCGCGGCAGCCTGTTTTTGTGGGAAATCGGCTGGCCGGCCCGTGGTTTGGCACCCGGAATGCAATGCCCTCGGGGGAGCCGCCCGCGCCTGACGGGCGGCGATCGTCCACGCCATGAGGTTGCCCCGATGCCCCGCCCGCCCGCCAAGCCCGCCCCCGCCCGGAAGATCGGCCATATCGACGATCCCATCAGGCTCTACCTCCTGCAGATGGGCGGCATCCCGCTCCTCACGCGCGACACCGAGGTGGCCAGCGCCCGGGAAATCGAGCGCTGGCGGCGGAAGTTTCGCGACACGATGCTCGGCAACGATCTCGTGCTGGCCGGGGCGATCAGCCTCCTCGAGCAGGTGCAGGCGGGCCGGCTGCGGCTCGATCGCACGATCGAGGTTTCGGTCACCAACACGGCCGAGAAGAAGCGCACGCTCCGCCGGCTGGGTCCCAATCTCGAGACGCTCCGGCGGCTCGAGCAGGAAAAAAAGAAGCTGTTTCGCATCGCGATGTCGCGGAGCGTTCCGCTCGCCAAGCGGAAGGCCGCCTGGCGGGAGCTCGTGCGCAAGCGGAGCAAGGCCGTGCGGCTCGTGGAGGAGATGAACCTCCGCATCCAGCGGCTCTACCCGCTGCTCAAGAAGCTGCGCGACGTGGCCCGCCGCATCGAGGCCATGCGGGAGGACGCTGCCCGGTCGTCGGCGACCGGCGTGGCGGGCCGCCGCGAGGAGCGCCGGCTGCTCCTGGCCGTGCGCGAAAGCCGCTGCACGCTCGCCCGCCGGCTCGCCCGGCTCGACGACCTGCAGGCCCGGTATGACGCCGCCAAGCGCGAACTCGCGGCGGGCAACCTGCGGCTCGTGGTGTCGATCGCCAAGCGCTACCGGAATCGCGGGCTCACGTTCCTCGACCTCATCCAGGAGGGCAACTCGGGTCTGATGCGGGCGGTCGACAAGTTCGAGCACGCCCGGGGCTTCAAGTTCTCCACGTATGCCACGTGGTGGATCCGCCAGGCGATCACGCGGGCGATCGCCGACCAGAGCCGCACGATCCGCGTGCCCGTGCACATGGTCGACACGATGACGAAACTGCGGAACCTCACCCGCGACTTCCGCCAGGAGCACGGCCGCGAGCCGACCGTCGAGGAGCTCGCGAAGCTCGGCGGCCTGTCGATCGACGAGGCCACCTGCGTGTGGCGGATGTCGCGGCAGCCGGTGTCGCTCGATCAGCCGGTGGGCGACGGCGAGGAGATGGGCTACGGCGACATGATCAAGGACCATCGCGAAGACGACCCGCTCCGCGACATCAACGGCCAGTCGCTCCGCGACTCGATCGGCAAGGCCCTCGACGGCCTCTCCTACCGGGAGCGGGAGATCATCCGGATGCGGTTCGGGCTCGCCGACGGCTACGCCTACACGCTCGAGGAGGTGGGGTCGATCTTCAGTGTCACGCGGGAACGGGTGCGGCAGATCGAGGCCAAGGCCGTAGAGAAGCTGCGGCAGCCCGGCGTGCAGCACAACCTCGCCGGCTTCGTCGACGAGGGCCTGCTCGACCGGCTCGACCGCACCACCCGGCTCGAAGAGGCGCTCGCGCCGTAGGACGGACCGACGCCTGTCCTACGCCTTGGCCTCGTCGAGGGCCTGCTGGAGGCGAGTCTTGGGCTGCACGCCCATGAACTGCTGCACGAGCTGGCCGCCCTTGAAGATCATGATCGTGGGGATGCTCGCCACGTTGTACTGCATCGCCACGCGGTTGTTGTCGTCGACGTTCACCTTGCCGACGCGGAACGTGCCGGCGTTTTCGGCCGCGAGTTCCTCGATCGTCGGGCCGATCATCCGGCACGGTCCGCACCACGGCGCCCAGAAGTCGACGAGCACCGGCACCGGCGAGTCGAGAACCTCGCTCTGGAAGTTGGCGTCGGTGAATTCGAGGGCGTGCTGTCCCATGGCGATGAGGCTCCTGCGGTCTGCTGGTCGGGTGTATCCTGTCGTCCCGGACGATCCGGGCCTGCGTCAGTATATCGCCCCGGCGGACTCCGCGGAGCAAACCCCCGATGACTGGCGGCAGCGGCGACCGATCCGACCGGTGCTGGCTCGTCGCGCGGCGGCCGGATGGGCGGGTGGAGGGCGGCGTCGCCCCGCTCCCCGAGGTTCCGCGAGAGACCGGGCCGCTCGTGCACGTGGCGGCCGCCGGGTTCAACTACAAGGACGCGCTCGCCTGCTCCGGCCATCCCGGCGTGGCGAAGACGCTCCCGCTCATCCCCGGTATCGACGCCGCGGGCACCCTCCTCGAGGCATGCGGCGGGCTGCCCGCGGGCACGCCCGTCGTGGCCACCGGCAACGGCCTCGGCGAGACGCGGCCCGGCGGATTCGCCACGCTCCTGCGGCCGCCGGCCGAGGCGGTCGTGCCGCTGCCGGCGGGGCTGTCGGCGCGCGAGGCGATGGCGCTGGGCACGGCCGGCCTGACGGTGCTCCTCGCGCTCGACCGGCTCGCCGGCGCCGCGCCGCCGGGGCACGAGCCGCCCCGCGACGCCGAATGGCTCGTGACCGGGGCGAGTGGCGGCGTGGGGATGCTCGCCGTGGCGGCCCTCGCGGCTGCCGGCAGGCGCGTCGTCGCGTGCAGCCGCAAGCCCGCCCTCGCGGCCGTGCTCCGCGGCCTCGGCGCCGCGGCGGTCATCGCGCCCAACGAGCTGCGCGGCGACGCGGGGAAGCCGCTCCACCGCGGCCGCTGGGCCGGCGTGATCGACACCGTGGGCGGGCCGATCCTGGCCGATGCGCTCAAGAGCGTGCTCCCCGGGGGCGTCGTGGCGGCGATCGGCATGGCCGCCGGCGTCGATCTCCCGACGACGGTGTATCCCTTCATTCTCCGGGGCGTCACGCTCTGCGGCATCGATGCCGCCGCGCTGCCCACGCAGGCCGAGCGGGCGGCCCTCTGGCCGCGGCTGGCCACCCTCTGGCCGCACGTGCGCGACACGTTCCCCGTGACGCTGCTCGCGCTCGACGACGTCGGCGAGCACGCGGAGGCGATGCTCGGCGGCACGGCCTCGGGGCGGGCCGTGGTGCTGCCGGCGGCCCGAGTGGAGCGGCATTCGATCAATCTGGCTGCGGCCTGGGACCCGGACAGCGGAGGTGCGATCTGGCGGCGGAGCTTCGGCCGGCCGAGCGGCGTCGGGCCGGGCGACCGCGTGCGGCTCGTGGTCGCCGCGCCCGGCGATGCCGCCGTGGACGTGAACGGCACGGCACTGCCGCCCCTGCGGAGCGGGCCGGCGCAGTGGAGCCACGACGTCACCGGCCTGCTCGGTGAGCGCAACCTGCTGACGCTTACGCTTGCCGCGGCACGCTCAGAAACGAGTGCCGTCCAGGGCCGCATGGCGGTCCCCGAGAGCCTTGGCCGCCCCTCCCTCGAGATCGTGTCGCTGACCGATGATTCTTGACAGGGCCCGCGGACGATCGCTACGAATCAGTGCTACACACAGAGCACACGGGAGCCACGCCATGTCCGTCGTCCGCGTCGGAAGCACGAGCCAATACGCCGAGAACTGGGCCGCGATCTTCGGCGGCACGAAGCCGAAGAAGGCCAAGAAGGCCAAGGCCGTGAAGAAGGCCGCGAAGAAGAAAGCCAAGAAGCGCAAGTAGGACAGGCTTGAGCCTGTCTGTCGTGGCGACAGGCTGATGCCTGTCCTACGTCTTGCCGAGTTCTTTCGCGCGGGCGGCGGCCGCGACGACGGCGTCGATGAGCGCGCTGCGGACGCCACGCTGTTCGAGCACCGCGAGGCCGGCGATCGTCGTGCCGCCCGGGCTCGACACGCGATCCTTGATCTGCGCGGGATGCTCGCCCGTCTGCTCGAGGAGGGCCGCGGTGCCCGCGAGCGTCTCGACGGCGAGCGCAAGCGCGAGCGGCCGCGGCAGCCCCGCTTTCACACCGCCGTCGGACAGGGCTTCGACGAGCAGGGCCACGAACCCGGGCCCGGAGCCCGAGAGGCCCGTGACGGCGTCGAGCAGTGCCTCGTCGACCTCATGCACGTGCCCCACGGCGCCGAGCAGCCCGAGCACGCGTTCGGCGGCGGCCGGCGGCACGTCGGCCGTGCGGCACACCACCGACACGCCCCGGCCCACGAGGCACGGCGTGTTGGGCATCACGCGCACGATGCGTCGCGATCCCGCGAGGTCGGCGAGCGCCGCGATCGGCAGGCCGGCGACGATCGACACGAGCACGGCATCGGCTGCCATTGCCGGCGCGAGGTCGCGGCACGCGACGGCCGCCTGCTGTGGCTTCACTGCGAGGAACACGAGGCCCGCCCCGCGTACGGCCTCGGCCGTCGAGGCGGCGAACCGCACGCCCGGCACGCGCTGCGCGAGCCGCTCGCGGGCCGCGTCGCTCGGGTCGAACACGGTGATCTCATCGGCCCGCACGAGCCCCGCGCGGCAGAAGCCCTCGGCGAGTGCCAACGCCATCTGGCCGCCGCCCACCATCGCGATTTTCTGCGTCGGCGCTGTGGCTGTCATCGCGACGTCTCCGCGGCGGCCGCAGCGCTGCCCACCGGCGGCAGGTCACGGTCGATCGCCTCGAGGTCGAGCCGCGACACCCAGAGCTGGCTGGCGGGCGACCGGCCGCCGCCGTCGCGGCTGGCGGTCCACATGAGGAGCGTGCCGTCGGGCGAGAAGCTCGGCAGCACGTCGGCCCCCTCGTGGTCGGTGAGCCGCAGCGGCGGGCCGGCCCGGAACGCGCCGCTCGATGCGTCGTAGCGGGCGATCTGCAGGTCGTAGTTGGGCCGCTGCGTGGGATCGGAGTGGTCGGCGCCCGTCCAGATCAGCCACGGCTTCGTCGGATGCCAGTAGGGTGCCCAGTGCACCCCTTTTCCGCTCGTGATCGCCACGTCGCCCGAGCCGTCGGCACGCATCACGTGGATCTGGAGCATGTCTTTCTCCACGCGGTCGGTGCGGTAGGCGATCCAGGCCCCGTCGGGCGAGAAGAACGGGCCGCCGTCGTAGCCCGGCTCATTCGTGAGCTGCTTCACGCCCGAGCCGTCAGCGTTCATCACGTAGATGTCGGGATCGCCATCGCGGTCGCTCACGAACAGGATCTGCTTCCCGTCCGGCGAGTAGGAGCACTCGGCGTCGTAGCCCGGAGAATTCGTGAGCCGCACGAGGTCGCCACCCGCAAGCGGCGCCACGAAGATCTCCATCTCCGGATCGAAGTCCCACTGGTAGCGCCGGCGCCGGCCCGTGCGGGCGTCTTCCTCCGCCTGGGCCCGTGCCGCGGCCTCGGTGCGGTCGAGGGCCGGATCGAGATGGCTCGATGCAAACAGCAGCCGCGTGCCGTCGGGTGAAAACCAGCAGCACGTCGTGCGGCCGCGGCCGGTGCTGATCCGGCGCGGCGCGGCCACGGCGGGCGCGGCTGCGTCCAAGGGCTGCACGTAGATCTGATAGAAGGGGTAGTCGCGCGGCACGCCCTGATAGCAGATGCGGCGGGCGTCGGGGGCGAAGTAGCCCTCGCCCGCCTTGGCGAGGCCGTCGGTCACGCGGACGGGCGCTGAGAGGTGGGCCGCCTCGAGCGGCGACACGGCCTCCGCCGAGGCGTGGCCGGCCGCCGCACACGCGGCGAAAACGAGCAGGCAGACGGAAGTCGGGTTGCCGGTTTTTTGCATCGCGAACAGTATAGGGCCGTCTGGCCAGCCTCGGAGGAGCCCGCGCGATGAAGATCTACACCAAGACCGGCGATGCCGGCGAGACGGGCCTCTTCGGCGGCCCGCGGGTCCGCAAGGATCACGCCCGGATCGAGGCCTTCGGCACGGTCGACGAGCTCAACAGCCACCTCGGCCTCGTGCGCACGCTGCCCGCGGCTGCTCCGTTCGACGCCCTGCTGCGGAAGATCCAGGGGGAACTGTTCGACCTCGGAGCGGAGCTGGCGACGCCCGGAGACGCCGCGGAGCGGATCGGCACGGAGCACGTCGCCGCCCTGGAGGCCGCGATCGACCACCACGAGGCCCAGCTCGAGCCGCTCAAGAACTTCGTGCTCCCCACGGGCACGCCTGTGGCCGCGGCGATCCACGTGGCCCGCACGGTCTGCCGGCGTGCGGAGCGGTGCGTCGTCGCCCTCGCGGGCCAGCTCGACACCGTGATCCCGTCCAACGCGATCGAATATCTCAACCGGCTCGGCGACCTCCTGTTCGTGCTGGCACGCTTCGCCAACAAGCGGGAGAATGTGCCGGATGACCCCTGGCATCCCGCCTGACGCCACCCCCGCGATCGCCGTGGCCGACCTGCGCCGGCGCGTCGCCCAGCAGCACGCCTCCGGCAGCCCCGGCATCCAGACCTGCGCGCTCGCCTCCGACCTCACCGACCGCGTCGTGCTCGACGTGTGGCGGGGGATCGTGGCCGGCATCCCGGCCCCGGCCGGCCTCTTCGAGCGCAAGGTGGCCCTCGTCGCGCATGGTGGCTACGGCCGCCGCGAGATGGCCCCCTACTCCGACGTCGACCTGATGATCCTCCACGCCCCGGAGGCCCAGGCGCCGGTGGCGGAGGCGGCCCGCCGCCTGCTCCAGGCCCTGTTCGACGCCGGCCTGCAGGTGGGGCAGAGCGTGCGCACGGTGCGCGACGCCTGCCGTCTCGCCGCGACCGACGCCACGATCTACAGCACGCTCTGCGAGTGCCGGCTGCTGGCGGGCGACAAGGAGCTGCTCGAGCGGCTCGAGACCCGGCTCCGCGGCCTTGCGCGGCGGGCCCGCGGCCGGCTCGTCGAGCGGCTCGTCGCGGCCCGGCGCGAGGAGGCCGACGACTTCGGCGAGACGACCGCGCTCCTGCAGCCCAACGTGAAGCGGTCGCCGGGGGGCCTGCGCGACATCCAACTCGTGCACTGGCTCGGGGCCGCGGCCTGGGGCACGACCGCGTTCGACGATCTCGTGCACCTGGGCGCGATCTCGCGCCGCGACGCCGAAGGGCTGCGCGACGCGCGGGAGTTTCTCACGCGGGTGCGCACCGATCTGCACATCGCGGCGGGCCGCGCCGCCGACGACCTCACCCGCGACGAGCAGGTGCGGCTCGCGGCGGCCCGCGGCATCGGGGAGCAGGCGGGGCTGCTCGGCGTCGAGCGGTTCATGCGGGAATACTTCGGCCACACCCGCCGGGTGGCCGACGTGGTCGACACGCTCGGCCAGCGGCTGCGGCGGCGGCCCGCCGCGGGCCGCTGGATCGCCGGCCTCGCGGGGCATCGCGTCGACAACCTGTTTCGCGTGGGGCCGCTCGAGATCACGGCCCTCCCCGGGAAGGCGGCGGTGATCGCGGCCCGGCCCGCGCTCGTGATGCAGCTCGTCGAGCTCTCGATGCTCTACGACCTGCCGATCGCGCCGGAAACCTGGGAGGCGGTGCGGGCGGCGTGGGGCGGCGGTGCGGAGGGGGCCGCGGCGATCGACGCCGACACGAAGGCCCGGTTCCTCGCGCTCTTCAGCCGGCCCGGCCGGCTCGGCCCGACGCTGCGCCGGCTCCACGACGTGGGCCTCCTCGAGCGGATCATTCCGCAGTTCGCCCACGCCCGCCACCTGCTGCAGTTCAACAACTACCACAAGTACACCGTCGACGAGCACTGCATCGTGGCCGTGGAGCGGGCCAACGAGTTCGCCGCCGACCCCGGCTGGCTCGGCCGCGTGTGGAAGGAGATCGGCCGCAAGCGCACGGTGCTGCTCGCGCTGTTGATCCACGACCTCGGCAAGGGCTTCGTGGAGGATCACAGCGAGGTGGGCGCCCGCATCGCCCGCGACGTGGCGGCCCGGCTCGCGCTGCCCGACGACGAGGCCGAGATCGTCGAGTTTCTCGTGCACAAGCATCTGGCGATGGCCCACGTGGCGTTTCGGCGCGACGTGGGTGATCCGAGCATCGTGATCGGCTTCGCCCGCGAGGTCGGGTCGCCCGAGGTGCTGCGGATGCTCACGGTGCTCACCGCGGCCGACGTCGCCGCCGTCGGCCCGGGCACCTGGAACCGCTGGAAGTCGGACCTGCTCGGCGACCTCTACTTCCGCACGCTCGGCTATCTCGACGGCGAGAGCCCGTCGCTCGCGGCCGACCGCCACGGCAAGGGGCTCGGGCGGCTGCTCGCCGGCCTCGACCCGGCCGATCCCGTCGTGGCGCTCGCCCGCGAGCTGCCCCAGGCCTATCTCCGCGACACGGAGCCGACGCGGATCCTCGAGGAGCTGCGGCAGCTCACGCGGCTGCCCGAGCGCGGGATCGTGGCGTCGGCCCGTTGGCAGCCCGACACCTCCACGGTGGCGATCACGGTGGGCACGCGCGAGAGCGTGGCCCCGGGTATCTTCCACCGCGTCACCGGCGCGATCACGAGCCAGCGGCTCGAGATCCTGGCCGCCGACATCAACACGCTCCCGGGCGGGCTCGTGCTCGACCACTTCGTGGTCCACGACCCCGACTTCGCCGGCGAGCCCCCGGCCGAGCGGCTGGCCGACATCGCCGCCGCGATCCGCGCCGCGGTGAAGGCGGACGAGCCGCCCTCGTTCACGCGCCGCTGGAATCCTTTCGCGCCGCTGCCGACGCCCGTGGCGCCGCTGCCGGCCCGTGTCTTGTTCGACAACGAGAGTTCCGCCGAGACCACGATCCTCGAGGTCTTCGCCCATGATTTTCTCGGCCTCCTCTACGCGATCTCGAAGGCGCTGTTCGACGCGGGCGTGTCGGTGCGGGCCGCCAAGATCGGCACGTATCTCGACCAGGTCGTCGACGCGTTCCACGTCACCGACCAGCGCGGCCGCAAGCTCACCGATCCGGCGCGGCTCGAGGCGCTGCAGCGCACGCTTGAAGAGGTCGTGCAGCCGCCCACGCCTCCCGGGGCCGGTCACTGAGCCACGGGCCGGGGGCGGGCGAGGTTCAGCATCCGGGCCCGCCACTCCGTCTCGAACTCCTCGACCGGCATCCCCACGAGCCGCTCGAACCGGGCCCGTTCGCCGCCGGCCTCGGGCCCGCTCCGCGCCGCCTCCTCGATTCCGCGCACGGACAACGCCGGCGCGCCGAGCACCAGATCGTAGGCGACGCCCCAGGCGAGGAGATACGCTCGCCGGCTCGTCGCCGCCGCGTTGCCGTGCCCGACGACGAACTGGTTCTCGCCACCGTCGATCACGGCCCCGAGCGCGCCGCGCGGCTCGGCCGCGAGCAGGTCGGCCAGTTGCGCGAGCCGGCGCGGGTCGGGGGCATCGAGCCGGAGTTCGCCCGCCTCGAGCAGCCCCGTCTCGAACACCTGCGCGAGCCCCTCGTCGAGCCAGGCGGGGAGCCGGCCCCCCTGCCCCAGCCGCAGATCGGCGTAGGCGTGCCACGCCTCGTGGGCGAGGGCCGTGAAAAACTCGTCGCGGGCCTGCTTCACGCGGGCCTCGTTGTCCTTGCGGGCCTGGTCGACGTCGGCCAGGATCGCGGCCCGCTCGCGCTGCCACCGCGCGCGGGTGCGGTCCACGATCTCGGCCCGCTCGCCGCCGGGGATTCCCTGGGCCTCGAGTTCCGCCGCGAGCCTGCGGAGGCCCGCCGTCACCTCCGCGTCGAGTTCCTTCTGCCGCTGGGCGGTGGCGTCGAGGCCGTCGGCCGCGAGCCGCGCCTGCTCGATCACGGCCGGCACGTCGCTCCCGGCCACGAGCAGCCCGCGCTCCGGGAGATAGAACACCGGGTTCGCCACCTTCACGCCCTGCTCCGCCTGCGCCCGCGCATATTCGGCCTGCGATCCGCACAGCCGCACGGCGAGCCGCCGCGCAGGATCGCCCTGCGCCGATGCGGGCACGAGGTTTTCGAAGGCATCGAGCAGGGCCTCGAGCCGCACGATCGCCTGCCGCGTCAGCGGCTGCCCGGCGGAACTCTCGAGCGTGAACCACGGGCCTTCGTAGCGCCACGGCGCATCGTCGTCGCTGCGCGAGAGCGCGAGCGCCGCGGCCGCCTCGCGCTCCGCGCGGCCGCTGGTGCGAAAGGCCTCGATGCGGGCTGCGAGGGCCGCGCGGTCGGCCTCGGCAAGCCGGTCGATCGAGGCCACGAGCCGGGCGGGCAGCCTGCGGGTCACGAGATGCATCGGCCGGCCCGGCCTCCGCACCACCTCCACGAGCACGACGTCGCCGCGGGCGTCGTCGGGCTCCTCGACGAGCAGCCCGGCGAGCGACCGCCCGTCGGCGAGGCTCACGCGGTCGAGCCGCCACGCGTCCGCGAAGCCGCGGCCGCCCGGGCCGGCGTCGTCGGCCGCACCAGCTGCCGCCAGGGCCACGCCGACGAAGATCCCCGCCACGGCCGCACGCATGTCGCCCGCCCGCTTACAGATAGGTGTTGATCACGTTCTCGAAGAGTTCCTGCCGGCCGCTGATGTTGGCCGCCGCGTCGCCCTTGGCGAGCATCTCCTTCTCGAGCGAGGCGAGCGACTCCGTGCCGGCCTCGATCCGCCTGCCGAGCGGGCCCGACCACGAGGCATACCGTTCCTCGACGAGCTTCTGGATCGCGCCGTCGGCCCGCATCGCCGCGGCGATCTTGAGCCCGCGGGCGAAGGCGTCCATGCCGCCGATGTGGGCGTGGAACAGGTCCACCGGCTCGAAGCTCTCGCGGCGCACCTTGGCGTCGAAGTTCACGCCGCCGGGCGCGAGGCCGCCGTACTTGAGGATCGTGTACATCATCTGCGTGGTCATGTAGACGTTCGTGGGGAACTGGTCGGTGTCCCAGCCCACGAGCGTGTCGCCCGTGTTGGCGTCGACCGACCCGAGAAAGCCCTGCATCCCGGCATACTCGAGCTCGTGCTGGATCTCGTGGCCGGCGAGCGTGGCGTGGTTGGTCTCGAGGTTCATCTTCACGTGCTTCTCGAGGCCGTAGGTGCGCAGGAAGTTGATGCACGTGGCCGCGTCGAAGTCGTATTGATGCTTCATCGGCTCGCGGGGCTTGGGCTCGAAGTAGAACTGGCCGGTGAAGCCGATCTCCTTCGCGTAGTCGACGGCCATGTGCATGAACGCGGCGAGGTGGTCCATCTCCCGCTTCATGTCGGTGTTCCACAGGCACTGGTAGCCCTCGCGGCCGCCCCAGAAGGTGTAGCCAGCGCCGCCGAGGCGGTGGGTGACCTCGAGCGCCTTCTTCACCTGGGCCGCCGCGTAGGCGAACACCTCGGCGTTCGGGCTCGTGGCCGCGCCGTGCACGTAGCGCGGGTGGCTGAACAGGTTCGCCGTGCCCCAGAGCAGTTTCTTGCCGGTGCGCTGCTGGGCCTTCTCGAGCGCGGCGGCCACGGTATCGAGGTTGCGGTTGCTCTCGGCGAGCGTGGCGCCCTCGGGGGCCACGTCGCGGTCGTGGAAGCAGTAGAAGTCGCAGCCGAGCTTCTCGAGAAACTCAAACGCCACGTCGACCCGCTTCAGCGCCGCCTTGAGCGGGTCGCTCTCCGTCTCCCACGGCCGCACCATCGTGCCGGGGCCGAAGGGATCGGCGCCGGTGCCGCGAAACGCATGCCAGTACGAGACGGCGAACCGCAGGTGGTCGCGCATCGGCCTGCCCTCCACGAGCGCCTCGGCGTCGTAGTGGCGGAAGGCGAGCATGTTCTTCGTGGCCGGGCCCTCGTACTTGATCCGGCCGATGCCGGCGAATGCGTCTGCCATGGGAATCCCTCGGGGGTCGTGGACGGGAATGCGAGCCGCAAGAATACCGGGGCGGTCGGCGGAGGGGCACCCCGTGGCTCCCGCTCCGGGCTTGCCGGGGTCCGGGAATCCCCGACGGAAGCCGGGGCGCCATCCACGCGCCGCGGGCCTCAGTACCGCCAGGCGCATCCCACGTCGGAAAAGAAGTTGGCGGCATCGCGGGTCAGGCCCCAGCCCACGCGCAGGCCGATCTCGAACCGCTGCGTGACCACGAAGTGGCAGCCCGGGCTGAAGAATGGCCGGCTCGTGTTCCGCTCCAGCCCGTCGGAAAACGTGCCGAACCATTCGGCGTGGGTCTCGAACCGCTGCGTGATCGGCATGCGGAGCACGGCCGACGGACCCCAGCGACTGAACCACGCCTTGTCCCCCTCGACGTAGGAATAGCGCAGGGCCGTGTCGAGCCGCCACGGGCGACTCCCGCGCGACGGCAGCTTGAGCGGCAGTTCCCAGCCGGCGACGGCCGTCGCGATCGGCACCGTGCCGTAGTGTTCCCCGTGCATCGGCGTGTCCCCCTCCATGATGAAGCAGGCCTGGGGAATCAGCCCGTCCTGGTCGGAGAGCGCCGCCTTGAGGCCGTAGAGCACGCTCGATTCGTGCCCGGTCTGCCCCGGCTCGTCGACCTCGCCCGCCTCCACGCTCGTCACGACGCTGCCCTGGGAATTGACGTCGTAGTTGACGCCAAACCGCAGTTCGAACCAGTCGGTCACGCCTTGCCGGCAGAGGAGCTCCGGGTAGCTGTTGGTCGGCATCCCCTCGCGGTTCTCGATGTAGACATACGACGCCTCGGCGAGGAAGCGGCCGGGGTCGATACAGAACGTCGACGGCGTGAAGGCATCGCGGTCGGTGTTCAGCTCAGGCCAGGATTGGCCGCGGCAGGACGACGGCGGCACGACGGCTGTGATCACCGCCAAGGCCGCGCATACGCTGATCGAACGCCATCCCATGTCGGTCGCCCCGACGCCTTCAATCGGCAGACTTTGCCGGGCCGTCGTGTGTTTCAGCGACCGCCCCACCATCCTGCCTGCCTTGCCGGGTCGTGAGCCGCTGGAGCAGCCGGCGGCCGGCGTCGGGGAACCATTCGATGAGGCCGGCGAGCAGGCCCACCTTCCGCGGCACGACGAGTTCGCTCGTGCGGCGGTCGCAGGCGGCGAACACGCGTCGGGCGAGGTCGTCGGGATCGAGCTGGCGGAGGCTCGTCGTGCCGCCGGGAACGGCCGCTTCGGGGGGCAGGCCCGCGGCTGCGGCCTCGGCGGCGTAGCGGCCCGCGGCCCGATCGGCGGCGGGATCGTCGGCAGCCCGACGGATCGGCCCGGGCGACACGAGCAGCACGTGGGCCCCGCGCGGAGCGAGCTCGAGCCGCACGGCGTCGACGTAGGCCGCGAGCGCGGCCTTGCCGACACTGTAGGGGCCCATGAACGGCATCACGATCTTGCCGGCGAGGCTCCCGATGTAGACGAGATGCCCGCGCGCCTGGGCCACGTCGTCGGCCACGGCCTGCGTGATCTCGACGGCCGCGAGCAGGTTGGTATCGAGATACTCCTGGAGCATCGCGGGCGAGGCCCGCAGGATCGCGGCCCGTCCCGACCGGCCCACGCAGAAGAAGAGGTCGTCGACGCCACCCAGGATCCGCTCGGCCTCGCCCGCGACCCGCTGCCCTTCCCCCGCCACGCCGAGATCCGCCGCCAGGCCATGCACGCGATCGGCCGCCGCTCCCGCCCGTTCACAGGCTTCGAGCGCCGCCCGCACGCCCGCGGACGAGCGGCCCACGACGAGCACGCGGGCCTGCGCCAGCGCGAGCTGCCGCGCGAGCACGAGGCCAAACCCGGCCGTGCCGCCCGCCACGATCACCCGCCTGTCGCGCCAGTTCATCGCCTGTGCCTCGGGGCACGAGCCCCGGTGTTTTTGTTGCGTTGACGTCAGAGCAAGTCGATGAACTCTTGTGTCGACATGCCCATGTCGTCGATCAACCCGTGCAGGGTGCCGCGTTTCAGTGTGCGTCCCTTGTGCACCGGCACGACGATCGTCGTGGATCCAAGCTCGGTGGTGCGAACGTAGACCGCATGGCTGCCCTTCTGGCGGTCGAACACGAATCCCACTTTCTCCGCCACTGCGAGCAGTTGCCGGGCCGTTACGGCCGGCAGCCGCGTCATAGAGCAACCTCGACCGGCTTGATCAGAAGGTCCTCGACAGGGATTGGCTCACCTCGAGCGGCCAAACTTTCGAGATACGCCTCGATTGCTTCGCGGACATTTGCCACCGCCTCGTCGACGGTATCTCCCTCGGAGTGGCAGCCCTTGAGGCTGGGGCAAAACGCATGGAAGCCGCCGTCGGCCTCGCGTTCGAGAACCACCGTGAAATGATGTTTGTTCATCGCTGCGCCTCGTGTGATCAGTGCCTGCAAGCTGATGCACCGCCGCGATGAGTATACCGTCAGCCGGTGGGAGCGAGAGATCCGAGCGATGGTGACTTGCTCACGGCCGCGAGTTCGCTTCCATCACGAACGCGTGCCGCACGGGCACCGTGACGGTCTGGCCCGAGGCCGCGACGAGCTGCATCCGGCCGGGCGTCGAGAAATCGATCGTGCGCACCTCGTCGAAGCCCTCGGGCATGCAGATGGCGCCTTGGGCGTAGCGGATCTCGGTGGGCCGCGCGGCGTCGAGCGTGATCGCCGTGCGCACCCCCAGCTTCGAGAGCGCATTGGGCTCGATCGAGGGCACCAGGCCCTGGGAAAAAAAGGCGCACACGTCCTCGAGGCCCAGACAGTTGTTACGGCCGAGCCAGGGGACGCCGTGGCGGCCGTGGTTCTCGATCCAGAACAGGGTCGTGGGCAGCACGCGGGCGTTGCGGATCGCGAACCAGGCCCAGCGGTCCTTCGTGTGCACGGCGGCCGTCCAGGCCGGGCCGTCGCCGAGTTTCCCTTCGTCGGCCACGACGGCGAGCAGGTCGGCGTAGCCCCGCCGCGCGGGAAACCGGGAGCAGTCGATCTCGGCGGGCGTCTTGAATGCGCTCGGCACCCGGGCGAGATCGGTGAACGTCTGCCCGCTCGCGAGCGCCTGGTATTCCCTGGCGGCCGGGTCGCTGAACACGCCGGGGCAGGTCATCCCGATCCGAAACGGGCTGGTGGACACGCGGATCACGCCCTCCTCCTCCGGCATCGCGAGCGTGGCGTGGTGCGCGAGCGGCGCGGGCAGGGCGGCCGCCAGCAGGCACAGGCCACGGAGCAGTCGGTTCGTGCCGTTCTTGAGTCTCATGCACAAGCCTCCGTGAAACCGATCCACGTCACGCCGGCGTCGGCGGCGATGCGCGGCCGGCGGTCGATCCCGGGGATGCCCCGGCGAGCGAGCATACCGAGGCCGTCGAGCGCCGTGCACTCCGCCGCCTCAACCTCACGAATCGGCCCGGCGTGGTACGATTTGCGTCCTGCCCGCCCGCCTGCCGCCCCTCCCCCGCCCTGTCGAGGAGCCTGCCATGGCCGCCGACCGTTCGCCCGAGATCGTCCGCACGAAGGTGGTCGCCACGCTCGGCCCCGCGTCGCGCGCCGAGGAGTCGATCCACCTTCTCGTCGAAGCCGGCGTCGACGTGTTTCGCCTCAACATGGCGCACGGATCGATCCCCGAGCACCAGGAATCGCTCGACCGGATCCGGCGCGTGTCGGAGGCCACGCAGCGGCCGGTCGCGGTGCTCGCCGACCTCGCCGGCCCGAAGATCCGGCTCGGCGAGCTGCCCGGCGGCATCGTCGAGTGTGTCGAAGGAGCGCACGTGAAGTTCGTGCGCGGTTCCGAGAGCCGGGCCCCCGACGAGTTCACGACGACGTACGCCCCCTTGATCGACGAGCTCTCCGTGGGCGACTCCGTGATGCTCACCGACGGCACGATCAGCCTCGTGGTCGTGGAGAAGACGGCCGACCAGGCGACGTGCCGCGTCGTGCAGGGAGGCACCGTCCGCAGCCGGCAGGGCGTGAACCTGCCAGGAGTAAAGCTCTCCGTGGCGGCGATGAGCGCGGCCGACTGGCAGCACGCCGAGTGGGCGGCCGCCGCCGGGGCCGACTTCGTGAGCCTGTCGTTCGTGCGGAGCGCGGTCGAGGTGAAACTGCTCAAGGAGCTGCTGCGCACCCGCGGCTCGGCGGCCCGCGTCGTGGCCAAGATCGAGAAGCGGGAGGCGATCGACAATCTCGACTCGATCGTCGACGCCGCCGACGCCGTGATGGTGGCCCGCGGCGACCTCGGCGTGGAGATCGACGTGGCGGGCGTGCCGATGGTGCAGAAGCAGATCATCCGCGCCTGCCAGCGCTACCAGAAGCCGGTGATCGTGGCCACGCAGATGCTCGACAGCATGCAGCACGCCCGCCGGCCGACGCGGGCGGAGGCCACCGACGTGGCCAACGCGATCCTCGACGGCGCCGACGCCTGCATGCTCTCCGGCGAGACGGCGATCGGCGAGCATCCCGTCGAGGTCGTGAAGATGATGCGCCGGATCGCCCGCGAGACGGAGAAGCAGTATCTCGCCGACCGCTGGCACTACCTCGAGGGGCGGTTCCAGGCGGAGCGCGGCGCCGTGGGCGTGCCGGTGCAGGAGTTTCTGCCGGCGCCCGAGTTTCTCGTGGAGGGGCTCCATCCGATCACGCAGGCGGTGGTCGATGGGGCGAGCCGGATCGCCGCAGAGCTCGACGCCAAGCTGTTCGTCGTGGCCAGCCGCAGCGGCGTGACGGCGATCGCCCGGTCGAAGCGGCGCGGGGCCGTGCCGACCGTCGGCCTCTCCGACGACCCGGCCGCCCTGCGGCAGATGTCGCTCTATTGGGGAGTGACGCCGCTGGCCAACGCCGCCACCACAGACACCAACGCCCTGCTCGAGCGAGTCACCGCCTGGGGGCTCCGCGAGGGACGGCTCAAGCGTGGCGACCGGATTTTACTGGTGGCGGGTTCCGGCTTCGGCACGGGCGGGCACAATATGGCATTGGTTCACGAGGTCTGATCGGGAGCGACGATGGCAAAACAGAAGTGCGTGCTGGCGTATTCGGGCGGGCTGGATACGTCGGTGATTCTCGGGTGGCTGATCGAGCAGGGATATGACGTGGTCGCGGTGTATGTCGACCTCGGGCAGCCGTGCGAGGACCGGCAGGCGATCCTCAAGAAGGCCCGCGACTGCGGGGCCGTGAAGGCCGAGATCGTGGACGTGCGCGAGGAGCTGTGCCGCGACTTCGCGTTTCCCACAATGCAGTGGCAGGCCCGCTACGAGGGCACCTATCTGCTCGGCACGTCGATCGCCCGGCCGTTGATCAGCAAGGTGTGTGTGGAGATCGCCCACCGCGAGGGCGCGACCGTTTATGC
>JBJSZP010000519.1:0-1739 GCA_046090365.1 Planctomycetia bacterium | reverse complement strand
GGGGAGGCGAGGGGTTGCCCCTACCATTGAGCCGGCGTGAGTCACCAGCGGAGCCATGGATGGCGCAGCGCCTGTGACTCCGAGCGAACGAAGCCCATGGATGGGCGCAGTGAGCGTCCGGCGAGGTGGTGGGGGCAACCCCGAGCCGGATTTGGCGCGTTGAGCCAAGCGAATCGAAATGCCGTGACAGGCTGAAGCCTGTCCTACGAACGGCGGCGGACTTCGGCGAGCACGATGCCGCAGGCGACCGAGACGTTGAGACTCTCGACGATGCCCGTGCCCGGGATCTGCAGCGTGCGGTCGCAGGCCCGCTCGACGGCTCGCGACATGCCTTCGCCCTCGCTCCCCATCACGACCACGAGCCGCTGCGCCGGCCCGAACGGCGCCGTCCACAGGGGTTCGCCGCTGCGACTGCTCGTCGCCACGAGCTCGAAGCCCGCCTTCTTGAGCCGCGCGAGGTCGGGGCCGGGGTTCGCGAGTGCCACCACGGGCACGTGCTCGGCGGCCCCCTCGGCCACCCGCACGGCGGCCGGCGAGAGCGGCGGCAGGTCTCCCTCGGCGCCGGCGACCGCGCCCACGCCGAAGTGGGCGGCGGTGCGCAGGATCGAGCCGAGGTTGTGCGGATTCTGCACGCCGTCGAGGTAGATCAATGGGCCGGTGATCGTGCCCGCCTCGATCCCGTGCACGAGGCCGGCGAGGTCGTGCCGCACGAGCGCCTTGGCGAGGATCGCGATCCCCTCGTGGTGCAGCGACCCGGTGAGCCGCTCGAGGCTTTCGTCGTCGACGACCTGGAATCCCCGCCGCGTTTCGGCACAGTAGGCGAGCAGCTGCGCGAACGTCGGCTTCCGCCGCGCCGACACGTACACCCGCACGATGTCCGCCGGCCGCCTGGCGAAGAGGGCCTCGCAGGCACGCAGGCCGTGATACTTCTCCTCGGCCTTCCGCTGGTGCCGCTCGGGACGGGCCTGCCCCGGTGGGGCGGGCCGTGGCGGCCGGGGGCCGGGGCGTGGAGGGCGGCGGGGCTGTTTCATGGCACTGAGTCTACGCGGCAAAAGTGTCCGGTCGCGGTGCTCCCGAAAACGCCCGGGCGCCGTGGAAATGGCTTGCCAGCCGTGAAAAACGCGAAAAACTTGGATGTTCGTGTTTCTCGTTCATTCGCCAAGGAGGGTGACATGATACGGCTGAATTGGAACGCGATCATTCAGGCGCTGGTGCTGGTCCGCCTCGGACAGGAGTTGGGCACGCAGTCGCAACTGGCCCGGGCCGTGCACGACGTCGTGGCCTCGTTTCTGGCAGTGATGAAGTAGGGAGCCTGGGCGATCTTGTCGGCGTGCGCGATTGTCTCGCACAATGCCGCCATGCGCCATGCCCCGATCGATCCGGCCGTGTTCCGCGCCCACCGCGACGCCCTCCGCGGCCTCGTGCCGCCCAGGAGCCTCGTCGTCGTGCACGCGGCCGACGTGCTGCCCACCAATGGCGACGGCACGCTGCGGCTCGTGCCCGCCGCCGACCTGTTCCACCTCACCGGGATCGAGCAGGAGGAGAGCGTGCTCGTGCTCGCGCCGGATGCAGCCGACCCGGCCCACCGCGAGATGCTCTTCATCCGCCAGCCGAGCGAGACGTCGGCGATCTGGGAGGGGCACAAACTCTCGAAGGACGAGGCGCAGACGATTTCGGGCGTCGCGAAGGTCCGCTGGCTGGCCGAGTTGCCGGCCGCGATCCACGGGCTGATGTGCGAA
>JBJSZP010000518.1:0-3005 GCA_046090365.1 Planctomycetia bacterium | reverse complement strand
CGTCCTGCACGTCGCGGGGCAGGCTCGTGGAGATGCCGTTGACGTAGATCTCCTGCGTCCGCCGCCCCTCGGGCTCGAGGAAGAGCTGATGGCTCTCCTTGTCGGCGAACCGCACCACCTTGTCCTCGATGCTCGGGCAGTAGCGCGGACCGCGCGACCCGATCTGGCCGGTGTACATCGGCGCCCGGTGGAGATTCGCCCGGATCAGGTCGTGGATCTCGGGGCTCGTGCGCGTGATCCAGCAGACCAACTGCTCCTGGAGGATCGCGTCGGTGAGAAACGAAAACGGCTGCGGCTCGGCGTCGCCCGGCTGGACGTCGAGCCGAGAGAAGTCGATCGACCGCGCGAGCAGCCGGCAGGGCGTGCCCGTCTTGAAGCGGTCGATCCTGATGCCGACGCGGCCGAGCGCCCCGCTCACGCCCGCCGTCGTCCCCTCCCCTGCCCGGCCGCCCGGCGTCTGCGCCTCGCCGGTGTGCATCACCGCCTGGAGGAACGTGCCCGTGGTGAGCACGACGGCCGCCGCCCGATACTCGGCGTCGCCCCGCACCCGCACGCCGGTCACGCGACACACCGCCCGCCCCGGACCCGCTTCGCCGCCGGGCTCCACGATCAGGTCTTCGACCGTCTCCTGTCGGAGGGCGAGGTTCTCCGTCTCCTCGACGATCCGCTTCGCCTCCATCTGGTAGAGCTTCTTGTCGGCCTGGGCCCGCGGCCCGTGCATCGCCGGCCCCTTCGAGCGGTTGAGCACGCGAAACTGGATCCCTGTGGCGTCGATGGCCCGCCCCATCACGCCGCCGAGCGCATCGACCTCGCGCACGAGCTGCGCCTTGCCGACGCCGCCGATCGCGGGATTGCAACTCATCTGCCCGACGGTGTCGCAATTCGCCGTGAGCAGCGCCACCCGCGCCCCGAGCCGTGCCGCCGCGCACGCCGCCTCCACGCCGGCATGGCCGGCCCCGACGACGATCACGTCATAGTCGTAGCGGCACGTCATGCCGCCGATTCTACCACGCTGCGTAGGACAGGCGTCTCGCCTGTCTCTGCTCAACTCAGCTGCGCCGGCTCGGGGTTGCCCCGTACCATCTCGCCGGACGCTCACTGCGCCCCTCCATGGGCTTCGTTCGCTCGGAGTCACAGGCGCTGCGCCATCCATGGCTCCGCTGGTGACTCACGCCGGCTCAATGGTAGGGGCAACCCCGAGCCTCCTCCTTCCTGATTCAGTTGAGGAGGCTTCGGGCTCCCCGTGTCCTGGAGCAGGCGTATGCAGGCAAGCGCAGCCATCTTCACGCGAACACCCGGCATCGTGCCGCTGTTCGCTTTGCCGACCTCCGTCGGCTGGTCTTCACCCGGGCCTCCGGCCCTGACGTTCGCGTGTGGGAGTCGGGCTTTGCCCGGCGACCGTAAGCCGGAGCCGACGCCGGGACGGCGGCGACGGCGCGAAAGCCGCCAGGCGCAGCGCAGCCGGAGTCGAGTGAGCCGGAGCCTGGAGGGCGAAGGCGAACGTCCGGCGACGGGATACGGGGAGCCCGAAGCCGGTGCGCTCAACAAAACGAACGTCCGGCGAGAGGGTCTGGGCAGTCACGAGCCGGTGCGCATCGAGAGGAGAATGTGACAGGCTCAAGCCTGTCCTACGCGGCCGTGCGGCGCGGGGGTGCGAGGTTGAAGAGGGAGAAGAGTTCGTCGGCCGTGAGGCCGCTCGAGGATGGCGTGCCCGCCTGCGACAGGATCATCTCGGAGAGGTCGCGCTTCGTGCGCAGCACCTCGTCGATCCGCTCCTCGATCGTGCCCGCCGTGAGGAACCGGGTCACGGTCACGGCGCCGGCTGCGCCGATGCGGTGGGCGCGGTTGATCGCCTGGTCTTCGACGGCCGGGTTCCACCAGCGGTCGAAGAGGAACACGTATTGCGCGAATTGGAGGTTGAGGCCCACCGCGCCCGCGCCGTAGGAGAGGAGGAGCACGCCGTGCCGCGTGCCGTGCTTGAAGCGGCGGATCGCCTCGTCGCGGGCGGCGGTCGACATGCCGCCGTGGTATTCGATCGCGCCGAACCGGCCGAGCCGGTCGCGCAGCCGGCCGAGCGTCTCCACCCACTGGCTGAACACGAGCGACTTGCGGCCGCTCGCCTGGATCTCCTCGAGCTCCGCCTCGAGGCGGTCGAGCTTCGCGCTTTCGCCGGTGGCCGTGTCGAAGTTGCAGATATGCTTGAGCCGGAGCACGAGCTCGAACACGTTTTGGATCGTGGCCTCGTTGCCGAGCGCCGAGAGGCGGAGCACGCCCTCCTCCTCGGCCCGGCGGTAGGTCTCGCGCTGCTCGGCCGAGAGCTCGATCCGCTCGTCGCGGTTGAGCCGCGGGGGCATGTCGGTGAGCACCTTCTCCTTCGTGCGCCGGAGCACGTGGTCGGCGGCGGCCGCGCCGAGGGCCCGGGGCGACATGCGGTCGTTGAGATGCCCGGGCTCGACGAACTCGAACAGGCTCACGAGGTCCTCGGCCCGGTTCTCGATCGGCGTGCCGGTGAGGGCCCAGCTCCGCTGCCGCTTGAGCGCCCGCACGGCGTGGCTCGTGTGGCTCGAGCGATTCTTGATCCGCTGCGCCTCGTCGAGCACCACGAGGTCGAACTCAAGCCCGAGTTCCGCCACGAGGTCGCGGTCGCGGACCACCACCTCGTAGTTGGCGAGCTTCACGGGCACGTCGGCGAGCGACCACTGCCAGCGGCGGCGGGCCTGCTCTCCCTCGATCACGGCCACGACGAGCTCGGGCGCCCAGTCGGCGAGTTCGCGCGCCCAGTTCGACACGAGCCCCTTGGGGCACACCACGAGCACCCGCCGCGCCTGCCCCGACCGCACGAGCAGTCGCAGCGCCGAGATCGCCTGCATCGACTTGCCGAGCCCCATCTCGTCGGCGAGCACGGCGCCGTGCCGCGGCAGGAGAAACGCCATGCCGTCGAACTGGAAGGGAAACGGCGGCCGCGGAAACTCGAGCCGGCTCGTCTCGAGGATCGTCTCGAGGTC
>JBJSZP010000517.1:0-1606 GCA_046090365.1 Planctomycetia bacterium | reverse complement strand
GCTCTGCGGCTTGTCCGACACCCCGTCGAACAGATACGTGGTGTCCCACCGCTCAGGGGCGATCATCAGCGTGGCTACGTTCGTGAGGCCGCTCCGGAATGCCGCCACCAGCATGTCGGTGAAGAGCCCGATGTACTGGCTTCGCGGCAGGTGCGCGGCCGACGGCTCGGGGAGATTCATCCGGTCGAGCTCGGCCTGCATGGCGGCGAGCCGGTCCATCTGTCGCTCGATCACGCGGATCGAGTCGAGGTATTCCGCCATCTTGCGGCGGTCGTCGCTGCCGAGGCGGGCGGCCATGGTACGGGCATCGGCCAGCACGAGGTCCGTGATCCGCTGCGACGGGGCGGTCTTCCCGCCGGTGAACAGCCGGCGATAGGCCAGGAGCGGATCCCGCATGTTGCCGGCCGCATAATCGGGACCATACCACGAGATGCTGTCGTAGTGGATCGACTCGCGGTTGTCGTGATGCGGGTTGCAGTTGAACTCGAGTGTGCGGAACGGCGTGTCGTTCCCCAGCCGGTCGGCCAGATAGTGGTCGAAGGTCCGGCCCTGCGGCATGCGGCTCGTCTTGTGGGTGCGGGCGTTGAGGCTGGAGAGCCAGCAGCAGCCGCACTGCTCGTGCTGGTCGCTCGCGTCCATCCAGACGCGGTCCACGTTGGTCACGAGCGTGACCTTGTGGGCGATCGGATCGAGCGGCCGGAGCGTCCGGGACGATGTATGCGGATGGGGCCCCGTGTAGGCGCGTTCCGGCAGCTTCTGCTCGTTCGGGAAGAACTCCTCCCGAATCACGCCGGTGGGCACGTAGAGGAAGGCCACTCGCTGAGCCGGCTGGGCGGCGGCCGGCGACGCGGCGGCCTGCAGGCTTTCCATCCACGGCAGCGTGAGCGCCGCCCCGGATGCGCCTCGCAGAAACGTCCGGCGATTGACGAGCGACATGGCGGGATCTCCTGGCGTCCGGTCCCGTGAACCTCAGCGGGCGGCTGTACCACTTGCGTCCACGGGATTGTATTTGGCTTGGAAGGGCTCGCTGCGCACGATTTCTTTCATCAGGTCGCGCATGCGGTAGCCACCGGGGGCCGCGGCCGCCACGATCCGGTCGAGGGCCGGGCGGTCGGCCGGCACGAGCTCGCGGCCGAGGGCGTACTTGAGCAGATGGCCGGCGAAGGCGCGGGCCACCCTCTCCTTCTCGGCGAGCAGGCCGTCCTTGAACTCCTCCACGGTCGCAAAGGCCACGCGGCCAAACAGCTTGCCGCTTGGATCGATGGGCTGGCCGTGGCCGTCGGCGTCGCGCCACCGCCCCACCGGATCGTAGTTCTCGAGCGCGAAGCCGTAGGGATCGATCTTGGCGTGACAGGCGGAGCAGGCCGGGCTCGAGGCGTGCAGCGCGAACTTCTCCCGCAGCGTGAGCGGCTTCTCGTCCTTGCCGGCCTCGGCCACCTTCTCGATGCCCGGCACATTGCCCGGCGGCGGCGGGGGCGGATCGTTGAAGATGGTCTCCACGACCCACTTGCCGCGGGTGATCGGCTTGGTGTCGGCCGGGCCGGACGTCATCGTCATCACGGCGGCCGTCGTGATCACGCCCCCTTCCCGCTTGGTCGTCACGGGG
>JBJSZP010000516.1:0-9508 GCA_046090365.1 Planctomycetia bacterium | reverse complement strand
TCCTCCGTGGTTTCCCCCTTGCCTCAGGCGGCCGCGGCTGGGACAGTTCGCCTCCCATGCCAGCGACCGACCCCCGAGTTGCCGATGCGGTAGCCCGGCACACGCGCCTGCGCTTCGCCTGCGCGCTGCCGCTCGTCGTCTGCGCAGCATTCGTGTCCGGGGAAATCCATGGGAGCGACACGGCCCCGCGGCGCGTGCCGACGGAGTCGGGTGGGATGTTCCTGCAGAGCCCGGATGGGGCCACGCTCTGGAAGCAGACGCTGTCCACGGTCGCCGCCGACTGGCCGATCGTGCGCGTCGTCGAACCCGACTTCACGGCGACGCCGCCGCGCGAGGGCCTGATCGAATCGGCGTGGGTGGAGCCGCCGTCGGCCGGCCAGGCGGCGGCGGGATCGCTGCCGCTCGCGTCCCGGTCGTGGCCGCCGCAGCGGCAGCGGGCCGTGGTGCGGGTGATGCCGGCGGTGGAGGGCGCGTGGATCGACGCGATCGTCGAAACCCAGTCGATCGCCGACCTCGCCGCCGATCGCGGCCCGGGCGAGATCACGCTCACCGGCGGCTGGCAGACCGACGCCACGCCCGGCACGACGGAAAACATCACCACGATGCTCGCCGCCCGCATGGCCCCCACGAGCGATCCCGTCTACGCCCTGCCGCCGCTCGACGGCCCGGGCATACTCGCGCCGCGAAACGAGCCGCCGTGGGCCCGGGCGAAGTATCCGCGGGCCGCCCGCTTTGGCTACAAGGTGCTCGAGGACTACCGCAACTTCTATTCGTGCGACAGCCTCGTGTGCCTCACGGCGGCGTTCGGCGCCGGGGCGCTCATGGCCAACACCGGCTTCGATTCGACGATGCAGGCCGCCTGGCAGCGAAGCGTCGTGCCCACCGACCTCGGCACGTTCTTCACCGGCTGCAAGGACATCGGCGAGGGCCGCTACGCGCTCGGCGTGTTCGGGGCCGCCGGCCTCGTCGGCCTCGCCCTGGAGGGCCGGCCGGGCGCCGACGTCCTCGGCGAGTGGGGCTCGCGATCACTGCGGATGTTCATCGTGGGCGCCCCGCCGGTCTACGTACTCCAACTGGCGACCGGCGCCTCGCGGCCGCTCGAGCAGAGCTCCGCCGGCAGCCAGTGGAAGCCGTTCACCGACGACAACGGCGTCAGCGGCCACGCCTTCGTGGGCGCGATCCCGTTCCTCGCCGCGGCCGACATGGTGGAAAACCCGGTCGCGAAGGGGGCGCTCTATGTCTGCTCGACGTTCGTCGGCTTCTCACGGATGACGACCGATTCCCACTTCCCGTCGCAGGTGTTCCTGGGCTGGTACCTCGCCTGGGCGAGTTCCCGGGCGGTGAGCGGCACGGAGATGCACTTCGCGGGAATGGAGGTCAGCGTGGTGCCGCTGCCGATGGCCGACCTCGGCGGCCTGGCCATCGAGAGCCGCTGGTAGAAGACAGGCCGAACACGACCCCGGCGGCGAGGAGCACGACCGTCGCGGGCTCCGGCACGGCCGACCACGCGAGGCCGTAGGTCTGGGGAAAAGCCGCGGAGCCCCACTGGCCGCCGGTGTTGTCGAACGTATTGGAGCCATACTCGACGCGCAGGCCGTAGCGGCCGGTCGTGGGGAGCAGGAACGAGAGGTGCTCGACCGTGTTGTATTGGCTCACGGACTGCGCGATGAGCGTCGTGAAGTTGTCGCTGCCGTCGAGTGCCCACACCGCCAGGTTGAGGTCGGCCTGGGCGCCATCGGCGTATTCCAATGCGGTGTAGTCGAAGAACCGGTTTCGCATCCATGACAGCGTCGCCGTGAGCGTCGCCCCCCCCCGTCAACAAGTCGGAAATGACGTAGTCGTTGTTCACCCCGCGCACGGCGTTGCCATAGTCCCAGCCGCTCCGCTGCACGGTGCCAAGCAGGCCGGTGGCCGTGCCCGACACGTCAGTCTGGCCGTTCACCTGGATGTCGAACGTCTTGTCGAGGTTCATGCGGCCCGTGCCCGCGGCGTAGTCGACCGACTGCGTGGTGCGGATGTAGGTCGTGCCGTCCACGGTGACACTCTCCTGGCCGTTGCTCCAGCCCACGGTCTTGTCGGCGCCGTTCAGGAGCAACGCCTTCACGACCGCGCTCTGCGTGGCATTTGGATTCGCCGCCAAGACGGGGAGCGTCTTCGCGGCACTGACGACGAGTGCCGCCCCGCCGGCCACGATCGGGGCAGAGAAACTTGTACCCGCCGACTCCGTGTAATTGTCAGGGATGCTGCCCAGGTCGGTCGAATTGCTGAGGTTCGTGTTGTTGCCGCCGGTCTGACCACCGTAGAACGCAGTCACCAACGACACGCCAGGGGCCGCGATGTCAACGGCCGATCGAACGCCGGCCTCGACCACCGGGCTGCCGTTGACGTCGAGATACCCGAACGCCTGGGGCGCACGGCTGCTGAAGTCGGCCACCGTGCCAAACGTGTTCGCATTCCCGAGCGCGCCCACGGTAATGGCGTTGTAACCCGAGCCGGGCGAGCCGACCGTGTTTGAACCCGGGCCGCTATTGCCGGCGCTCGCGACGTAGGTCGTCCTCGGATTCTGGAACGAATAGGCGTCCATGATGACCGAGAGGGCGCTGGTCCCGCTCGGATCGAGCAATCCGAAGCTCGAGTTGACGACATCGGCGACCCCGAACGTCTGCTCATAGGGAGTGAGAAACGAATTCACCGTGAAGCCGAAGCTCCGGGCATAGGCCGGGGAAATCCAATTCGACGCGATGGCCGCCGACCGCAGGTCGGTGCCAAAGGCGATGCCGTCCTGGTAGATGCCGCCCCCGAGCGTCTGCCGGCCGCCGATCAGCATCGCGGCCGACGTCGCATGGCGGTCGTACTTTGCCTCAATCGACGCCCCGCCCCACGACTCGGCGTCGGCGACGAAGTTGGTGCCGTTCGTCACGACGTGGGAGAGCGTCTCATGGCCGTTCCAGAAGAAGCCGGCTTCCAGATTCGTGGAGATCGTGTTCTGGCCGTAAATGGGCGCGGTATGTTCGTAATATCGCGTCGCGCCCACGAGGGTGTTCACGTCGAAACTGAAGCCACCCTCGGTCGTCGTCGCGTTCGCGACGGGATCGACCACGCCAGCGACTTCCTGCTCTCCCGGCCAGCCACCGTAGCCGGCGGAGAACGTGGCTGCTGGATCGAGCCTGCGCAGCCCGCCGAGCAGCAACGTGTCGGCACGGCACGGGCACACGGCGACCAGGGCCAGCGCGCAGGCTGCAAATGCGCCGGTGGCACCCCAGCGGAAAACCGCCCCCATCCGCGGCCGAACTCGCGGCAGCCATGGCCCTTGCTCATGCATCAATTCGCGGGACGACCGCCTGCGGGAGCAGCGACGAGGCTCCCTTCGCCACCCGCCATGCGATCCCCCCATGCCGTGCCTCACCCCAAAACCTACGGCGTCGATCCCCGCGACGACGCCCCGGTTCCACGCTGCTTCATCGACCACCACCGTGGTCTACGGGCTACGGACGATCCGCGCTGCGACGATCGCACCTCGGGCCGGGGTCGGCGACCGGGCGGCTCGGGCCGGCTCTTCTCGATCTCCAGAATGCCGAAATACGGATCCGGAAACTGCCAGTCGTTTTGTGCGAACGCCTGCATGCCCCACGGCCAGCAAGCGAGGAGCGTCGCGACCACGACGACGCGCGATCCTCGCATGGCCGAAACCCTCAGCTGAGCATCAGCACGGCGATGGCGACCGCGGCGGCACTGACGCCGATCGGGAGCGTGACGAGCGCCCGAGCCGCCGGCGACGCCTCGGACGAGAGCAGCACTGCCCGTTCCTCGGTCGGCACGCCGAGCAGTTTCTCGAGATCGCGGAACGTGATCGGTGGCGACAGCGTGCCATCGGCACCAGCCTCTTCGCTCTGCCGCTGCGTGGCCTGCCACTTGGCCGAACCCGGCGTCGCCGCGTCGACCATCGCCAGCCGCGCCTGCCCGAGTCGCGGCCCGAGAAGTTCCAGAAAATCCTGGCCCGAGATGTCGTCGAGCTCCGGGGCGACGAGCCATGCGTCGACGTTCAGCCGCCGCGCCAGCTTGAGAGCCTCGGCGCCGCTGGACCGAAAATGCAGATTCAACTTCCCGAGCCGGGCGCTCGCGGCCAGGGGCTTGTAGTGCTCGAAGTTCGGGTCGACGACCACCACGTTCGGCGCTGCGTCGTGCGGCTGGGGCTCCATGCCGTCGCCGTGATATGCGACCATCGTCGGAGGGCTCATGACACGTTCCTTTCGGCTCGTTGCACTGTCTTCCGCCTAAGCATCCGCATGCGAAACGACCGTCGTCTCGCGCGTCGCCCGGATCACGTCGAGCGTGATCGGCCTCACCAAATATCCGGCGATGCCCGACACCAGGGCCCGCTGCTCGTCCTCGAGGCGGTACTCGTCCGCGACCATGAAGATCGCCGACCGCGGTCCCTCGCCGAGCCGACCGAGCGAAATCCGGGCCCCCGACAGCATCGGGTCGACGTCGCCATGGACGACGTGCGTCGAGAGCATCTCGAGCAGGTCGAACCCCGACATATCGGCCAGTTCGGTGCTCACCAGCCAGACGTCGGCACGAAACCGCCGCGCCATCCGCACCGCCGACCGGCCGTCGCTGCAGAAGTGCAGCCCCACCTCGCCGGCACGGGCCGCCTGCACGAAATCCGCGTAGCGATCGCACGCCGGGTCGACGATCACGATCTCATTGATGCCCAGCGAGCGGAGGGAGGGAACCGCCGCTTCGACAGCGTCGCAGGCCGCCGTTGCTCCGATCCCGATGTTCTGGCGAATGTCCGTCATTGAATGGTTCCTTTGCGACACGTTGGAAGAGCGTGGAGCGTTTCTTGGGGGGAAAGTTGCTGTTTTTCCGCTGAATTTCGAGAATGACGCCTACTTGACCACGCCGACCGCCTGACCCGTCATCACCGTGGGCGCCCGCATGGCCGGGCCTCCGACCAGATCCCCCACGAGCAGCGGGATCGCAAGCTTCGACATCCCCATCCATTCCTGCGCCGGCCCCTTCGCCTTGCGCGGGTCGGCGAATGTGCTGCGGGGCGACGAGAGCGGCTTGCGGGAAATCACCACCGGCTTCTCCTCAGCAGCCGAGCGCTCCGGCAACGAGACCATGGCGAACTGCGACCACTCGAGGGTCGGATCTTCGACTTTCGTCACCCCCAGCAGACGCGAGCCCGAGTTCGATTCGGCCTTCGTGTCCTGCACGGCTCCAAGGGCGAGTGCGAGGATCGTCAGCACAGCCATCGCGACCGTCACGGCGAGCGACGAAAAGGCATTCGAGGCACGGGAAACGAACAGTGGACGAGTCGAGCCCATGGAAGGATCCTTTTTCATCGAGAGATAACGAGACACACCACTTGGTACTTGCAGGCCTGAACAATCGCCGGGCGACGTCAGACGAACGACACGATCGACAGAAACAGGGCAATCGGCACGGCACACAGCAACACGTCGGATCGCGTCAGCGACCAACGGCCGGCAGCCAGCGGGGCCGGGCGCGTGGAAGAAATGTTCATGAGCAAACTCCTTGCAGGACACCATCGAAACCGGGTTCGATCGACGAACCCGTGCGGTGCCGCCGAAGCGACCACCGCACGGTCAGGGAGAGATGCACGCGGCGTGCCAAACCCACCCGACGGCATGCATGGCGCAAAAAAAATTTTGCCCGAACTCCGTTTTCACCCGGGAATTTCAGGGCTTTGGCGCCGCCTCGCCGGGCCACTGGTCAACGCCCTGCGATCGCAGTGCCTGGGACGAAACGCCCCGGGGGGTGGGGCGATTCGCCCCACCCCCCGGTCGCAGTCGACCACAGACTGGAGCGAATCGCCCCAGCCGCTGTCGGCGCATCGATCAGGCGCCGAATTTCCCGAATCGTCCGGCATGGGCCATCGCCAGCAGCATCAGGTGCTTGGCGGGAAAGATGCCGAAGCCGCCCCGCAGGCAGTCGCGCTCCGAAAATGCGGCGAGGCCGTCGGGGCGGCAGGTGTCGGCCACGAGCAGCGTGGGCACGGGATGCCACGAATGGCTCTTCAGCCGGCTCGGCGTGGAATGGTCGCCCGTCACCACGAGCACGTCCGGCCGCAGGTGCTCGATCCGCGGCAGCGCCCGATCGAGCTCCTCGATCCGCCGCACCTTGTCGGCGAAATTGCCGTCTTCGCCGGTCGAGTCGGTGTATTTGAAGTGCAGGAAGAAAAAGTCGTAATCGTTCCAGTGCCGGGCCAGTTCGTCGATCTGCTGGTCGAGCGACTGGGCCTGGCCCACGAGCGTCATCCCGGCCAGCCGCGCGAGGCCCTTGTACATCGGATACACGGCGATCGCGGCGGCCCTGAGGCCGTAGAGCTCCTCGTAGGAGGGCAGGGCGGGCTTGGCCGCGAATCCCCTGAGCACCATCCCGTTGGCCTTGGGCTCCGAGGCCAGGATTTCTCGGGCCTGCCGCACGAATTCCTTGGCGACGTCCGCCGTGCGAGCCGCGGCGGGCGAGGCCGGCTGCGGGTCGAGCGGAGCCACTCCCACGGCCTGTGGGTCGGTGTCGGCCACCGCGCCGTCGAGCCCGGGGGCCCGAAACACGACCACAAACCGGTGCTCCTTCACGGGCTTCACGAACGTTTCCACGCCCGGAATCCGCACCGCCTGGAGCCGTTCCACCACCTTGAAGCTCTCCTCCGAGGCGATCCGGCCGGCCCGCCGGTCGGCGATCAGCCCGGCGGAGTCGAGCGTGCAGAAATTTCCCCGGGCGGCGACGTCGTGGGGCCCGAGCTCAAACCCGATCCCCGTGGCCTCGAGGGCCCCGCGGCCGATCTTGAACTCGAGCGGATCGTAGCCGAACAGCCCCAGGTGGCCCGGGCCCGACCCGGGCGTGATCCCCGGCAGCACGGGAATGCTCGATCCGCTGGTGCCCCTGGCCGCGAGCCGATCGAGATTCGGCGTGGCCGCCGTCTCCAGTTCCGTCTTCCCGCCCGGCTCGAGGGGCAGGCCGCCGAGGCCGTCGGCCACGAGCATCACGATCTTCGTCTCCGCCTTTTCGGCGAGTTCACGGACCAGGTCGAGTTGATTCACGGAACGGCTCCTGCTGCGGGGAAAATCGTTGCTGCCGCGCGGCGCGATCGGCTACAGTTCGGCCGCTCCTTCTATACCGCGATCCCCACCCCGACAACACCGCCACTCCCATGAGCGTCGTCCGCCCGAAGCCGCCCGAAGATCCCATCCACTACGATCCGGCCGCCGTGTTCGCCACCGGAGGCGTGAGCGATCGCGACCTCGCCGCCCTCCACGGCCGGCTCGACGCGGCCCGCGCCGCCACGCTCGACGACGTCGCCCGCTTCGCCGCCGGCGGCGCCGCGGCCGGCGAAGCGCTCGACCCGGCCTTCATCGATCTGCCCGACAGGCTGCTCGCCGCCTACCACACGGCCCGGCCGGCGAGCGAACTGTTCGCGATCCTCGGCACGGCCCGGCGGCTGCGCGAGGCCGTCGACCGGATCGTGGTCCTCGGCATCGGCGGCTCCTACATGGGCACGCGGGCCCTGTTCGAGGCCTGCTGCCATCCCTTCCACAACGAGCTGCCCCGCGGCGAACGCGGCGGACGTCCGAAGCTCTCCTTCGAGGGCTTCAACATCGACAACGACTCGGCCCAGGGACTGCTCGACCTGCTCGCCGGCGGGCCGCGGGCCACGGGGGGCGGCGACCTGCTCGACCGCTGGGCCCTCCTCGTGGTGAGCAAGAGCGGCGGCACGCTCGAAACGGCCGTGGCGACGCGGTTGTTCCTCCAGGCGCTCCTCGCGGCGGTCGGCGGCCAGCGCGAGAAACTCGCCGACCTCGTCGTGCCGATCACGGGAAAGTCGGGGCGGCTCGCCGACCTCGCGAAGGCGATCGGCTGCCCCGACGTGTTCGACATCCCCGACGGTGTCGGCGGCCGGTTCTCCGTGTTCACGGCGGTCGGCCTGCTGCCGGCGGCGACGGTGGGCATCGACGTCGTGCGGCTGCTCGAGGGGGCCGCGGCGATGAACCGCCGGTTCCGCGAGGCGCCGGTCGCCGAGAACCCGGTGCTCCGGTTCGTGGGCGTGTCGCACCTCGCCGAGGAGCGGATGGGGGCGACGATCCGCGTGCTCTCGAGCTGGAGCAACCGGCTCGAGGCGGTCGGCCTGTGGTACGACCAGCTCCTCTCGGAGAGCCTCGGCAAGGCAGGGAAGGGGGCCACCCCGCTCACGACGGTCACCACCCGCGACCTCCACTCCCGTGGCCAGCAGCACCAGGAGGGGCGGCGCGACAAGCTGATCACGAACCTGCTCGTGGGCGAGCCGCGCCGCGACCGGCTCACGCTTCCCGCACTCGGCGCGTTCGCGGCCAATGAGGACAAGCTCGACGACCTCGTCGGCCGCTCGTGGCCCGAGATGCTCACGGCCGCCGCCGCCGGCACCAACGAGGCCTACGCCCGCGACAAGCGTCCCACGGCCGACATCGTCCTGCCCCGGATCGACGAACACACGGTCGGCCAGCTGTTGCAGATGCTCATGCTCGCCACGGTCGTGGAGGGCCGGCTCGTGGGCACCAATCCCTACGGCCAGCCCGGGGTCGAGGCGTACAAATCATTGATGATGAAACGGCTTCGCCCGTAGTTCCCTGGAGGCTCCGATGTCCGTCACGCTCACTTGGACCGGCCACGCCACCTGGCTCATCGACACGGGCCACGGCGTGCTGCTCGTCGACCCGTTCTTCGACGAGTGCCCGACGGCCTCGATGAAGGCCAAGGACGTGCGCTGCGACGCGGTCCTGATCACGCACGCGCACTTCGACCACGTGGCCGACGCCGTGTCGATCGCGAAGCGCACGCACGCGCCGGTATTCTGCACGTTCGAGATCGCGCAGTGGCTCGGGCGGCACGGCGTGGAGAAGACGCAGCCGATGAACCTCGGCGGCCGCGTGGCCGTGCCGGGCGGCACGGCAAAGATGGAGCTGGCCCACCATTCGTCGAGCTTCGCCGACGGCACCTACGGCGGCAATCCGGCCGGCTGGCTGCTCGACGTGGGCGGCAAGCGAATCTACGTCGCCGGCGACACGTCGGTGTTCCTCGACATGGAGCGGATCGGCCGGCCCGACGCCCGCGGCCGCGGCCTCGACGTGGCGATCCTCCCGATCGGCGACCTGTTCACGATGGGACCGGACGACTCGCTCGAGGCCCTGCGGCTGCTCCGACCAAAGGTGGCCCTGCCGAGCCACTACGGCACCTGGCCGCCGAGCGAGCAGGACGCCGCCGCCTGGGCCAAGGCGGTCACGTCCGCCGGCCTCGCCGCCGCCCACGTGCTCACGCCCGGCGAGGCGTATGTCGTGGAGTGAGGGGGCGGCACTCTGTCGTTCTCGAGGCTCGCGCCGGCTTCGGGCTCCCCGTATCCCGTCGCCGGACGTTCGCCTGCGCCCTCCAGGCTCCGGCTCACTCGACTCCGGCTGCGCTGCGCCATCCATGGCTGCGCTTGCCTGCATACGCCTGCTCCAGGACA
>JBJSZP010000515.1:0-906 GCA_046090365.1 Planctomycetia bacterium | reverse complement strand
CACGGCGTCGGCGTCGTAGAGGCCACGGCGGCCGAGCATGTTCCAGAACAGGCGGCCCTCGGGCCACACGCCCGCGGGCGGCTTGATCGCCTGGCCGAAGCTCTGCGCCCGGTGGGCCACGTTCACCCACGTGCCGGTCCGTTCGGCGAAGCCGGCCGCCGGGAGCCGCCAGGTGGCGAGTTTCGCAAGCGGTGAATCGAACAGGTCCTGCACGACGAGCTGGCGGAGCCGGCCGAACGTGCCGGCCGTGGCCTCGTCGATCCACTGGGACGGATAGCCCGCTGTGATCCACGCCGCGTCGGCATTGCCCGCCTCGATGTGGGCGAGCAGGTCGCCCCACGAGCGGACGGCCGGGTCGAAGAGGGCGACGACCGCCTCCACGCCCTTGCGGTTCGGGCACTTCTCGGCGCGGATCGTGAACCCGCCCGGGAAGGCCTCGTCGTCGCCGACGACGGGCACGTGGCCGACGGCGAGCAGCGCCTCGGGATCGATCGACCGTGCGATCGCGCACAGCATCCAGGCCTCTTCGACCGTGAGCATCGGCGACACGGCCACGGCCAGCCGGCCGGCGGCCTTGAGGTCGGCGCGGAGCCTCGTCACCACGTCGGCCCACTCGAGCGTCTCGAAGGCATCGCCCGGCGTGCCGTGGCCGTTGGTCGCCGCGTCGTGCCGGCGGCCGGCGGCGAGCAGGCGGGCCGGATCGTGGAGGTGGTGCCAGCCGTAGCGGCCCTCGTCGCAGATCCACCACTTGTTGACGTGCATGTTCTCGCGGGGCTTGAGCCGGTAGACCGTGTCCTGATTGTGCTCGGTGTGGATCGAGCAGCCGGCGGAGCAGCCGCCGCACACGTTGGCCTCGCGCTTCAGGAACCAGACTCGCTGCTGATACAGAAAATCCTTGTCACCGAG
>JBJSZP010000514.1:0-1810 GCA_046090365.1 Planctomycetia bacterium | reverse complement strand
CTATATCTGTTTTCCAAATGATGCAGGGCGGCATCATTTGTTTTTTTCATCACGGAGGCGGTCGTTTCCGGTTCTGGCCCGTTCCTTCGGCGGGTTTCCATGAATCTCAAGTCCCTGAAAATCTTCTGCGACATCGTCTCCCGGCGGAGTTTTTCCCGCGCCGCGGAGGACAACGGGATTTCGCAGTCCGGGGCCAGCCAGGTGGTGGGCCAGCTGGAGAGCCGGCTGGGCGTGCAACTCATCGAGCGGTCGAAGCGGCCGCTCGCGCCCACCCGCGAAGGCAAGGTGTTCTTCGACGGCTGCCGGAAACTCATCGCCCAATACGACGCCCTCGAAGACGAGGTCCGCACGCTCCACGAGGAGGTGGCGGGCCGCGTCCGCGTCGCGGCGATCTATTCGGTGGGCCTCCACCACATGAGCCGCTACGTGCAGGAGTTCATGAGCCGCCATCCCAAGGCGAACGTGCGGCTGGAGTATCTCCACCCCGATCGTGTGCTCGAGTCGGTCGAGCAGGGGCAGGCCGACATCGGCATCGTGAGCTATCCACGGAGCACCCGCACCGTCGAGGCGGAGCCCTGGCGGGAGGAGCCGATCGTGCTCGTCTGCGCGCCCGGCCATCCGCTCGCCGGCCGCGTGCAGATCACGCTCGGCGAACTGCACGGCCAGCGGATGGTGACATTCGACCCCGACCTCGTGATTCGCCACGAGCTCGACCGGGCCCTGGCCGCCCAAGGCGCCGAGCCGGTCGTGGTGATGGAATTCGACAACATCGAGACGATCAAGCGGGCCGTCGAGATCGACGCCGGCGTGGCGCTCCTGCCGGAGCCGACCGTGGGCCGCGAGCTCGCCGCGGGCACGCTCACCACCGTGCCGCTGGCCGGCGCGGATCTCGTGCGGCCGCTCGGCATCATCCATGCCCGCGGGAAGCCGCTGCCCCCGACGGCGGAGCGGTTCATGGACCTGCTCCGCGGCCATGCCCGCGACGTCGACGTCCCGCCCCCCGTCGCCACCCCCAAGCCCTCCGTTTCCTCCCCCCTGATGCACGTGACGCAATGACGCGCCCCACCCCGACTTCCCGCCCCGGTCTTCCTCCGAAGCAGGGCCTCTACGATCCCGCCAACGAGCACGACGCCTGCGGCGTGGGCTTCGTCGTGAACATGCATGGCCGCAAGAGCCACCGCATCGTGCGGCAGGGGCTCGAGGTGCTCGAAAACCTCACCCACCGCGGCGCCTGCGGCTGCGACCCGCTCACCGGCGACGGCGCCGGCATCCTCATCCAGACGCCGCACGAGTTCTTCACGGCCGTCACGCCCAACGCCGGGATCAAGCTGCCCGCGCCGGGCGACTGGGCCGTGGGCAACGTGTTCCTGCCGCCCTCGGAAGGCGACCGCGAGACGGCCGAGCAGTTCTTCGAGCAGGTCTGCCGCGAGGAGGGGCTCGAGTTCCTCGGCTGGCGGAACGTGCCCACCGACAACCGCTCGATCGGCGGCACGGCCCGCGAGGTGGAGCCCGTGGTGCGGCAGGCGTTCGTGGGCCGCGGCAAGAAGGTGGCCCGCGACCACTTCGAGTGGAAGCTGTTCGTGGCCCGCAAGCGGTTCGGCATCGAGATCGGCAGGTTCGGCCTCACCGAGCAGGGTTTTATCTATGTCTGTTCGCTCTCCGCGAAGACGGTCGTCTACAAGGGCCTGCTTCTCGCCGACCAGGTGAGCAAGTACTACCCCGACCTCTCCGACGAGCGGATGACGTCGGCGCTCGCCCTCGTGCACCAGCGGTACAGCACCAACACGTTCCCCACGTGGGACCTCGCCCA
>JBJSZP010000513.1:0-1192 GCA_046090365.1 Planctomycetia bacterium | reverse complement strand
CTCGCGGCCCAGGCGGCCCGCGAGGGGTCCGACGGTGCGGCGTTCACGGCGCTCATGGAGCGGTCGCGCGAGCGGGTGTGGCGGGTGTGCTGGCGGCTGATGGGAACGCAGCACGATGCGGAGGATGCGGCGCAGGAGGTGTTCGTGCGGCTGTTCTTCGAGCGGGGGAAGTTCGCCGGCCGCTCGCGCTATTCGACGTGGCTGCACGGCGTGGCGCTCCGCACCTGCCTCACCCTGCGCCGCTCGCGGTCGCGCCGGCGCCGCCGCGAGGAGCCGGGGACGGGCGAGCGGATCGAGGCCGAGGCGACGCGGCAGCCGGAGGCGGCGGCCGCGGTCGACGCCAGCCACGACGTGACGAAGCTCCTCGCCGGCCTCGACGAGGAGGATCGGGCCCTCGTGCTCATGAAGTTCGCCGAGGGACACGAATACGATGAACTGGCCGAGATGTTCGGCTCGACGCCGGCCGCCCTGCGGATGCGGGTGAGCCGAATCAGGGCCCGCTTGGCCGGCCAGGAACAATGAAGATTCCCGACGACCCCCGAAACGCCGACGAGGACGCCGCCGTGCCACACCCCATCGATCCCCTGGAACAGCTGGCCGAGCTCGAGGTACCGCCCGTGCCGGCTGCGCGGACTTTCACGGACGGGGTGCGGCGGAAGTTGCATCCGCGGCTGCTGGCCCTGCACATCCTCCAGTTCGCGTTCGGGGCGACCGCATGGGCGCTGGTTCACATGGCCGCCGCGTTGAGCGCGGCCTTCCGCTACACGCTCACCGGCACCTGGCCGGACCGCGGCAAACGCCGCTGAAAGCGGCTCCGAAAAATTTCCGTTGCGCGGTGCGGCTGGGCGGCAACTCATCTTCCGGCGGCGGGAAAAGCCGTCGCCGACAAGCCGCCCGCCGGTGTGGCGCCGGTGCGGTGCACGGGTTTGGAAGTCCAGGGACGGGTTTCACGAGGAGATGCAATGAACGATTTCACGAGGGTCGGGCAGACGGCTGCCGACACGGTCAATGTTTCGAAGCAGGCGCTCGTCGACAGCTTCACCCAGGCATGGAGCCAGGTGATCCTGCTCGCGCCGAAGGTGGTGGCGATGGCGGTGGTGCTCGTGGTGGGCTACGTCGTGGCCCGCTGGGTGGGCAGCCTGATCGCGGTGGTGAGCGAGAAGATCGGCCTGCAGACGGCCGCCGAGAAGAG
>JBJSZP010000512.1:0-6628 GCA_046090365.1 Planctomycetia bacterium | reverse complement strand
CAGCGTCGCGGGGCTCGGGTAGCGCGGAAGGGCTTCGAGCACGCTCTTGCGGTCGGCCGGATCCTTGGCCAGGGCGAGCACCTTGCTGCAGAGCTCGGCCCGCTCGGCGTCGGGCAGGGCGAACTGCCGAGCGATGCGACTTGCGCCGCGGATCGCACGCGTCTGATACTTCTCCCCGATCGGCGCCGTGGCCAGCTCGAGCAGCACAGGGGCCGCGTCGGCCGTCATCCACTTGCCGAGGAGCCGCGTGGCGGCATCGGCGAGCGCCTCATCTCCCGACTTTGCAGCTGCAGCCACCGTGGCGAGCGCCTTCGTGCCGCCCACTTGGCCGATGATGTCGAGCAGCTTTTCCTTCGTCTCGCCCGATGCCGCGCCGATCGCGGTCGCGAGCTTCTCGGCACAAGCCTCGCGGTCGGGCATCCGCACGCAGGCCGTGAGCAGCGCCTTCTGCGCCACCTCGGCGTCGACCAGGTCGCGCGGCTGCTGCACCGCATCGACGAGCAGATTCAAGTTCGCGAGGTCGACAACGTTGCCGAGCGCCTCGAGCGCGGCGCTGCGGGTGGCCGCATCGCCGCTCGACACGAGCGGCGCGACCTGCGGCACGGCCGCGATCCGCCGCGCCCCCACCACCTTGAGGAGCACCGGCAGGGCCGCGGGCGACGCCCCCGACAGCCGGGCGATTACCACCCGATCAACCCCTTCGCCAGGCAGGGCCACGAGCGCCGCCCGCACCGCGTCCGCCACGGCCGCGTCGCCTGACAAGCCGATCAGCGGATCGACGGCCGACGCATCGCTGATGCGTCCCGTGGCCTCGAGCGCCGCCAGCCGCACCGCCTGGGGACCCGAGGCCGCCCAGCGCAGGACCGTCGCCTGCAGCCCCGGCCCCGCGCCGCCGTCGGCGTTGCGGTCGGCGAGCACCTTCACGACGAGCGCCGCCTGATCGCCGGAGCCCGCACCTGCCAGCCGCGTGGCCTCCTCCGCAAGCGCGATGTCCACCTCGCCCGCCTGCGCGCCGTCGAGGAGTTCACGGGCCGTAAACAGGCCGACGTTCGAAATCCGCCGGGCTGGCGATCGCAGCGTCTCGATGAGCAGCGGGATGCCGTCTTTGCCCCGGGCGAGGATCAGACCGCGCGTGGCCTCGGCCAGCCGCTGCTCCGAAACCGATGCCTTCCGCACCGCGTCGTAGAGCGCCGCCGCCTCCTGCGCGGAGCCCGCGCCGTGCAGCCGCTCGGCGCACACGATCGCGGCCTGGGCCACGTCGTCGAGCCGGGGTCCGGCCACGAGTGCCTTGGCGAGTGCCGCTGCGGCAGCGGGAGTGCCGATCTTGCCGAGCGCCGCGGCCGCCGCGGCGGCAACCTCGGCATCCGCATCGGCGAGCCGCGCCACGAGCAGGTCGGTCGCGGCCGCGTCGCGCTTCGCGCCGAGCGAGTTGATGACGCCCACGAGCAGCTTCCCGGAGAGCGAGCCGGCCGCGTTCCGGAGCGCCGCGCCCGCCTCCGGCCCAGGAATCGCCTCGAGCGGGATCCTCGCCCACGAGGCGAGGCGTTCATTCGCGAGCAGGGCCGCCAGGTCGCCGACCGCCGCCGCCGACCCCTTCACGGCCAGTTTCTTGCAGGCAAGCGCCTTGTCGGCCTCGGCCGCATCGGAGCGGAGCACCGCGATCAGCTCCGCCTCGGCGGGGAGCGTCTCGGCGGCGGCACCGGAGACGGCCGCGCCAACCAACATCGCCAGGCAACCGATGCCGGCCAGTCCGTTCACCTTCATGTCGATCACTCCTGTTCGCTGGAACGTTTTGTTGTTTTGCCGAGTCAGGGCCCGGGTGCCGGAGCAGGGACCGCGCGCCTGCCCCGCGTCACCGCGATCACAGCCTCCACGGCTCCCGCAGCGCCTCGCCCCGCAGCCGGTTGGCCTCGTCGTCGCCCATGAACATGTTCGTGGCGTTGTCAAACTTCACCGTCCGCCCGAGGAAGATCGCGATGTTGGCGGCATGGCAGGCGATGTGGGCGTTGCAGGCCGCGTCGGCGTTGCCCTTCGGCTTGCCGCGGGTCTTCACACAGTCGAGGAAGTCGCGGACGTGGAAGGTGGCTGGATAGCCTTCGATCTCCTCGATCTTCCGACCGGCGAGCAGCTCCGGCGAACTGAGCACGAGCTTGCCCGAGTCGCCAGCCTCCACCCAGCCCGTCTCCCCCTCGAACCGCACCGGGCAGGAGCCGAGCGGAATCCAGTCTTTCTCGCGGAAGATGAGCTCGGCGCCGTCGGCATACCGGGACACGAGATACTCGTCCTTGGGCGGATGGTATTCGACCGGGGGCGGGCAGTCGTTCACGGCCCACTGGCACAGGTCGACGCAGTGCGAGCCCCACTCGAGCACGCCGCCGCCCACGAGGCCGCCCCCCTTCTCGAAGTTGAAGCCGTCCTTGAGCGTCTGGGCGTTGAACGGCCGCCAGGCCGCCGGCCCGAGATACATGTCCCAATCGTCCACGGCCCGGTCGGGCTCGGGCTCCGCGGGTAGCCAGCCGCTCATCAAGGCGGTGAGGCCGCGGGGGTGCGCAAACACCTTCTTGATCTTCCCCAGCCGCCCGGTGCGGGCGAGCTCGCAGGCGAACGCGAAGTGCGGAAGGTTGCGCCGTTGCGTGCCCGCCTGAAACACGGTGCCGCAGCGCCGCATCGTGTCGCGGTGGATGAGCGTCTCAGCGATGTTCTTCGTGCAGGGCTTCTCGCAGTAGATGTCCTTGCCCGCCTTCGCTGCGAGGATCGCCATCAGCCCGTGCCAGTTGGGGCCCGTGGCGATCAGCACCACGTCGATGTCCTTGCGGTCGAGCACCTCGCGGAAATCGCGGTGCATCGTGCAGCTCTGCGTGCCGTACTTCGTGTCGGCGATCTTCTTCACGGCCTCGCGGCGGGCCTGCTTCACGTCGGCGATGGCCGCGAACGTGACGTCGGGCTGCTCAAGGAAGCAGCCCAGGTCATACTCCCCGCGCCGGCCGATGCCGATGCCGCCGACGATGATCCGCTCGCTGGGCGGCACGGCGCCGTCGAGGCCGAGGGCCGACGACGGGATGATCGTAGGCACGGCGAGGGCGGCGCCGGCGGAGAGCCCGGCCCCCAGAGCCGTCCGGCGGGACACCCTGGCGGCCGTCCGGCGGGACACCGGCACGCGAGATGCAGTGTGAGAATGTTTCATGGTCTCCCTCCAACACGGTGAATGTCCGAACCCGCGAAGTGACTTAATTTACCAGAATAACTAGATACTCCGCTACACGCGACGCTCCGCCTGCGTGCTCCTGAGGTGGATCGTCTTGCGCTCGAGATCGTGGTGCGCCTCGACGAACCGCACCGTACCGCTCTTGGCCCGCATCACGAGCGAGTGCGTCGTGGCCACCATGCCACGCACGTCGACGCCCTCGAGCAGCGGCCCCGAGCTGATGCCGGTGGCCGCGAACACGAGCTGGTCGCCGCCGGCAAGATCCCGCGACGAAAACTGCGTGTTGAGCCGGTCGCCCCAGCCGATCGCGGCGAGATGCGTGCGCTCCGCCTCGTCCCGCGGCCAGATCTTGGCCCGCATCCCGCCGCCGAGGCAGCGCAGGCCCGCCGCCGAGAGAACGGCTTCCGGTGCCCCACCGATGCCCACGTAGAGATCGATGGAGCTCGTCCGCAGCGCCGGCGCGAGCGCCGCGGCAATGTCGCCATCCTGGATCAGCCGCAGCGCCGCCCCCTTCCGCCGCACCTCCTCGATCAGGCCCTCGTTTCGCGGCCGATCGAGGATCGACACGACCACGTCGCGCACCTCCTTGCCGAGGATCCGGGCCGTCACGTCGATCACCTCGCCCACCGGGGCCTCGATGTCGATTGGCAGCTTCGGGTCGGCGACCCACGCCTTCCGCACGGCGAGCGGATAGGCGAGCTTGTGCATGTAGAACGCGGGCACGTCGAGCAGGCAGGGCTGCCCGTCGCTCACGAGCGCGGCCGCGATGCAGGAGAGCGAGTTGGGCATCCCCTTGGCGACGTTCGTCGTGCCGTCGATCGGGTCGATGGCGATCGCAAACCGCGGCGTGCCCTCGCGCCACGTGCCCACCTTCTCCCCCTTGAAGAGCCCGGGCGCCTCGTCCTTGATCCCCTCGCCGATCGCGATCTCGCCGCTGATGTCGGTGAGGTCGAACATCCCGCGGATCGCATCGCAGGCGGCGGCGTCGGCGAGTTCCTTGTTGCCCTTGCCGAGCCACTGCAGCGTGTTGAGCGCGGCGATCTCCGTCGCCCGCAGGAAGTCAAATTCGATCTGCCGCTCGAGGTCGGTTTGGTGGGCCATGGCCACCACGATAGACTCTTGCCGATGACGAAAAAAACCTCGGCTTTGCTCGCGATTGCCGTCACGCTCGCGACCGGTTTCTGTCACGCGAAGCGGGCGGCCGAGCCGGCTGCACAGCCGGCCGCGACCAAGGATCTCATCCTGCCCGGGGAGGTGTTTTCGCTCGGCGGCAAGACGGCGTTTGTGTTCGCGCCGGTGCCCGCTGAGCGTCGCTTCTGGAACGGGCCCGTTCCCGAGGGTACCGTCGACACCTGACCATGGCCGACTTCCCGCGCTTCCCGAATCAGCCGCAGTTTCCCCGGCTCCCGCCCCTCGGCGGCGGGCTGCCGCTGCCGATGCTGCTCACGGCCGCGCTCGCGCTGCTCGTGGTCGCCGGCCTCGCCCGCGGCGTCTATACGGTCGGCCCCGAGAGCGTAGGCGTGGTGCAGCGGTTCGGCCGGTTCATCGGCACGACGGGGCCGGGCCTGAGGTTCAAGCTGCCCTTCGGGATCGACACCGTCACGATCCTGCCCGTCAAGCGGCAGCTCAAGATGGAATTCGGCTTCGGCTCTGCCGGCTCGACAAACCCCGACCAGGTGTCGTACGAGCAGGAGCGGGAGCGCGACATGGTGACGGGCGATCTCAACGCCGCCCACGTCGAGTGGGTGGTGCAGTACGAGATCGCCGATCCAGAGCAGTATCTGTTCAATCACCGCGAGCCCGGCCCGACGCTCCGCGACCTCTCCGAGTGCGTGATGCGCGAGGTGGTGGGCGACCGCACGGTGGACGAGGTGCTCACGATCGGCCGCCAGGGGATCGAGAACGAGGCGATCGCCAAGCTCTCGGCCCTCGCCCAGGAGCTGCACATGGGCCTGCGGGTGCAGCAGGTGCAGCTCAAGAACGTGCACCCGCCGAAGGCCGTGCAGCAGGCCTTCGAGGAGGTGAACCGCGCCCAGCAGGAGCGCGAGCAGATGATCAACCAGGCCAACGGCGAATACAACAAGGTCGTGCCCCGGGCCAGCGGCGAAGCCCAGAAACAACTCAGCGAGGCCGAGGGCTACGCCCTCCAGCGGGTCAACGAGGCGGAGGGCGACGTCGCCCGCTTCCGCTCGCTGCTCGAACAGTATGAAAAAGCCCCCGAGGTGACCCGGCAGCGGCTGTATCTGGAAACGATCGGCGAGGTGCTGCCGCAGCTCGGCGGCAAGGTGATCCTCGATGCCGACGTGAAGCAGTTCCTCCCCTTCATGAACCTGCAGCAATTTCAGGCCCAGCCGCCGCAGCCGAGGAAGTAGCCCGAAAGAGACGTCATGAGCCCGCTGCCGATCAACCATCCGCTGCTGCAGTTTCTCCGCCGGCTGGCTGAATGGATCATCTCGCCTCTCGGCGGGTTTCTGGCCGTGCTGGCGGCGATCGGCATCTTCGGCTGTGCCTACTCGGTCGATCAGACGGAGCAGGTGGTGCTCACGCAATTCGGCAGGCCGATCGGGGAGCCGATCAACGCGGCCGGCTCGAGGGCCGGAGCCGGGCTCCACTTCAAGCTGCCCTTCGTGCAAAAGGCCAACCGGTTTGAGAAGCGGATCCTCGAGTGGGACGGCCCGCCCGGCGAGATGACCACCCGCGACAAGCTCTTCGTGGTGGTCGACACCTTCGCCCGCTGGCGAATCGCCGACCCGCTCACGTATTTCCAGAGTCTGCGGGACGAGCGGAGCGCCCTCTCCCGGCTCGACGACATCATCGGCAGCGAGACCCGCAACGTCGTCGCCCGGCACGATCTCATCGAGCTGGTGCGGTCCGACAAGGATCGCAAGCCCGAGCAGGACGCCACGATCGCCGAGGCGGGAGCCGCCGTCGGATCACTGCCGCCGATCCGCTTCGGCCGCGCGGAATTGGAAAAGGAGATCCTGGCGGCGGCATCGCAGAAGGTGGGCATCTGGGGAATCGAGCTGCTCGACGTGCGGGTGAAACGGATCAACTACAAGAGCGGCGTGATCGAGAAGATCTACGACCGCATGAAATCGGAGCGGCTCCAGATCGCCGAGCGGTTTCGGTCGGAGGGTGCCGGCGAGGCCGCCAAGATCGAGGGCCGCAAGGAGCGCGATCTGCGGCGGATCGAGTCCGACGCCTACCGGAAGGTGCAGGAGATCCGCGGCACGGCCGACGCGAAGGCGTCGGAGATCTACGCCAAGGCCTACACCGCCAGTCCGCGGGCGGCCGACTTCTACACCTTCATGAAGACGCTCGACACCTATCGCGAGACACTCGGTCGCGACGCCACGCTGATCCTCACGACCGACAGCGACCTCTTCCGGCTCCTCAAGCAATCCGGCGGCGAGCCGGCCCGAT
>JBJSZP010000511.1:0-1597 GCA_046090365.1 Planctomycetia bacterium | reverse complement strand
GCCCCCGCCGGCGGCTCCGAACATTCGCCGAAAACCACATGAACCTGTTTCTGTCCACCACCCGCGTCCGGATGCGGCCGCTCTCCCGCAAGGCGGCCGGGCTGCTCGCCGTCCATGCCTTGCTGTTTGCGGCGATCTACTTCTTTGCCTTCTTCACCCGCTACGACTTCACGTTCGACTGGAAGTGGTTTGCGGTCTACGCGGCCTCCGTCGCGGGAGTCGTGCTCCTCAAGTCGATCATCTTCTACTCGCTCGGCCTGTGCCACGTGTCGTGGCGGCGGATGGCATTCGGCGACCTGCTCAACCTGCTCTGGGCGGCGACGCTCTCGATGCTCGTCCTCGCCGCGATCGACGGCCTGTTTCTCACCAGCGGCCGGTTTGGCGGCGTGCAGCACGTGCCCCGCGGCGTGATCCTGCTCGACTGGGCGGCCACGATCCTGCTCATCGGCGGCATCCGGGCTGTGTGGCGGAGCAGCCGCGAGGAGCTGCGGCCGCTCTTCAGCCGCCAGCCCGCCCGCTCGGCCCTGATCATCGGGGCCGACGAGGCCGGCGAACTCCTCGCCCGCAACCTCATGGCCACGTCGCGGAGCCCCTATTTCA
Source organism: Planctomycetia bacterium (assembly GCA_046090365.1). Lineage (GTDB taxonomy): Bacteria > Planctomycetota > Planctomycetia > Pirellulales > UBA1268 > RGVT01. The sequence goes on along the minus strand of JBJSZP010000511.1, from coordinate 997 downwards.
TCGTGGGATTCCTCGACGACGACGAAGCCCTCCACCACACGCGGTTTTCCGGGATCGAGGTGCTCGGCGCGGTCAGCCAGGCGGCCGCCGAGGTGGCCGGTCGCCAGATCGATGATGTGCTGGTGCGATCGGGCACGCTCAACGGCCGGGCCTTCCGGCAGTTGCTCGCCGACTGCACCGCGGCAGGCGCGACCGTGAAGGTGATGCCGGCGATCGACGAACTGCAGGGCGTCACAGCCGACGATCGCACGCATATGCGGCTCCGGCCGGTGGAGATCAGAGACGTGCTCCGCCGTGAGCCGGTGCGGCTCGACGACTCGGCCGTCGCAAGCCTCGTCGAAGGGCGCACGGTGCTCGTCACGGGCGCCGCCGGGTCGATCGGCTCGGAGCTCTGCCGCCAAGTGCTGCGGTTCCGCCCGCAGCGGATCGTGCTCGTCGATCACTCCGAAAACGGCATCTTCGCGATGGAGCAGGAGCTCACGCGGCTCGAGCAGCGGGCGGCGCTCGAGTTTGTCGTGGCCGACATCGGCGACGAGGAGCGGATGCAGGCGGTGATGGCCGCCCGGAGGCCCGACGTGATCTTCCATGCCGCCGCCCACAAGCACGTGCCGCTGATGGAGGCAAACCCGGCCGAGGCGATCAAGAACAACTGCCTCGGCACGCGGCTGCTCGCCCGGCTCGCCGACGAATGCGGCGTGGGCACGTTCGTGCTCATCTCCACCGACAAGGCAGTGCACCCTACGAGCGTGATGGGCTGCTCGAAGCTGATCGCGGAGCGCTACGTGCAGGCCCTCTCCAACGAATCGGCGACGCGGTTTGTGGTGGTGCGGTTCGGCAACGTGCTCGGCTCCAGCGGGAGCGTGGTGCCCACGTTCCAGGATCAGATCCGACGCGGTGGCCCGGTGACGATCACCCATCCGGAGATCGAGCGGTATTTCATGCTCATCCCCGAGGCGGCGCAGCTCGTGCTCCAGGCCGCATCGATGGGCAACGGGGG
>JBJSZP010000510.1:0-12813 GCA_046090365.1 Planctomycetia bacterium | reverse complement strand
CCGCGCCGCGCAGTCGGGCGCGGCCGCGGCGCTCGTGTCAGGCCGTCGCCGGCCGCGCGAGCACCTCGCGCACCATCTGTGCGGGGACGCCGTCGACGAGTTCCACATGCCCCAGACGCGAGGGGAGCACGAAGCGCAGCCGGCCGTCGAGGGCCTTCTTGTCGCGGGCCATCAGCGCGAGCAGGGCATCGGCGGCCAGCGACACGCCGGCGGGGAGGCGCGTGGGCAGCCCCAGCGCCTCGAGGAGGCGATCCTGCCGGCGGGCGAGGGCGGCCGGCACGCGACCCAGCCGCACCGCCAGCTCCGCGGCATCGGCCATGCCGATCGCCACCGCCTCCCCGTGGAGCAGCGTGCCGTAGCCGAGGGCATTCTCGTAGGCATGGCCGAAGGTGTGGCCGTAGTTGAGCGTCGCCCGGGCGCCGGAGCGTTCGTGCTCGTCCGCCGACACCACCTCCGCCTTGATCGCCACGCAGCGCCCCACGATCGCCCCGATCTCCCGCGGATCCCTGGCCACGACGCGCCCGGCCGCCCCCTCGAGCCGTGCGAAGAGCTCCGCGTCGCGGATCACGCCGTACTTGACCACCTCCGCCAGGCCGCTCGCGTACTCGCGCGCCGGCAGCGTGGCGAGGGTGTCGGTGTCGGCGATCACGCCGCGCGGCTGCCAGAAGGCTCCGACGAGATTCTTGCCGCCGCGGAGATTGACGCCGGTCTTGCCTCCGATGGAGCTGTCGACCTGGGCCACGAGCGTGGTGGGCACCTGCCACACCGGCAAGCCCCGGGCGAAGGTCGCGGCGGCGAATCCGGCGAGGTCCCCGACGACGCCCCCGCCCACCGCCACCAGGTGCGTGCCCCGGTCGACGGCCGCTGCGGCGAGCGACTCCCAGATCCGCTCCGCCTCGGCGACCGACTTCGAGGCCTCGCCCCGCTCCACCGGGATGGTCGTCACCGGGAGCCCGGCGTGGCGCAGGGAATCGGCGACCGCGACCGCGTGCGTGCCGAGGACGCCGGAATCGGCCACCACGACCGCGCGGCGGGCACCGGCGTCGTGGAGCCGCGGGCCGGCGGAGGCGAGCAGGCCGGGGCCGATCGCCACCTCGTAGGACCGCTCACCGAGCTCCACGCGGACGATCGAGGCGGACACGTCAGGCCACGCTCACACGCTCGACGTCGCCGGGCGTGACGGTGATGACGCGGGCGAAGCCGGTGTGCTGGCGGACGTAGTCGAGGTCGGCGGCCTCGGCTGGGCTCGCGTGGAGCAGGGCCTCGACGCGGGCTTTGTCGGCGGGGGACCAGTCGTCGTACTCCGCGGGCCACGCGGTGTGATGCTCCATCACGAGGGCTTCACGGTAGGGATCGAGGGCATTCGGCATCCGCGGCACTCCGCTCGGGGGCGAGAAAAAGGATCACGCATCCTTCTTTCTCGTGCGGAGAAGTATACATTCCCTGCCGCCGCGATCATCCATCCCGCGCCGGCCCGCCCGAAGCCCGTCAGGCCCGTCATGCCGATCACTTCTCCTGCCCAAGACGCGTCGTCCACCCGCGGCCGATCGCTCGTCGTGGGGCTCGTGCTCCTGGGCCTCGCCGGAGCGGCGGCGGGGATCGCGTATCAGCGGCTCCAGACGCGGCGCTGCCTGGAGTTTTACGGCCCCGACGTGGCCCGGCTCGTGAACGCCGCGGCCCGGGTGGAGCTCCTCCGGCTGGTGCCTGGCGTTGCCCCCGGCAGGCTTGCGGCCTGCGAAGTGCAAGACATCACGCTCGCCAAGGGGCTCGTGCACCTGCGGCGCGGGCTCGTGGAGGATGCCAACTTCGACTGGCAGCCCTCCACCGACGCTGGCCGCCTGCCCGACGAGGCCTGGGATCTCGCGCTGGTGTTCACCGATCCCGGTGTGCCGGGCGACCGCGCGGCGCTCGTGCTCGATCTCGATGACGGCGGGAGCCTCGCCGTCGTCGGGCGGCCGGGGCGGGTGCGGCTCGGTAGGATCGCCCCCGGGCTCAAAAAGTGGATCGCGGGACTCTGAAACGCGGTTCGTCGGGGCAAAGTCGCGGGTGAAATCGGCCTTTTGGCCACGGGGCCCGGAGGTCTATCCTCCCCCATCCCCGGCATGCGCCGGAGCACCGAGCGAGGCTGGGCATGCGTGCGATCGCAGTGGCAAACCGGAAGGGCGGCGTCGGCAAGACGACGACGTCGGTCAACTTGGCCGTGGCGCTCGCCCGCGCCGGCCGCCGCGTGTGTCTCGTGGACCTCGACCCGCAGGCCCATGCCACGCTGCACGTGGGCGTGGCGCCCGGATCGCACGCGCTGTCCGCCTACGACGTGCTTGTGGCCGGTGAACCGCTCGCGTCGGCCTGCGTGAACGTCGGCGAAAACCTCGTCGTGGTGCCGTCGCACATCGACCTCGCCGCCGTCGAGGTGGATCTCGCGTCGCGGGCCGGACGCGAATCGATTCTCAGGGCCCGGATCGAGGTCGATCCGCGCTGCACTGGCACCGCCCCGGCCGGCGAGGCCTTCGACTACATGGTGATCGATTGCCCGCCGTCACTCGGGCTCCTGTCGCTCAACGCGATGGCTGCGGTCGACGAGGTGCTGCTGCCGCTCCAGCCGCATTTCCTCGCGTTGCACGGCCTCAGCAAGCTGCTCGAGACGATCGAGCTCGTGGCCGACCACGTGAATCCGCGGCTGCGGCTGCTCGGCGTCGTGCTCTGCATGTACGAGGCCGGCACGCGGCTGGCGACGGAGGTGGGCCGCGATGTCGAGGCCTTCTTCGCGGCCGGCCCGACGACGGGCGCGGCCCAGCATCCTTCCTGGTCGGCCGCGCGGGTCTTCGAGACGCGGATCCGGCGCAACATCCGGCTCGCGGAGGCGCCGAGTTTCGGGCAGTCGATCTTCGACTACGCGCCGGAGTCGCACGGGGCCGAAGACTACGCCGCCCTTGCGGCGGAAGTCGATCAGGCCGCGGCCTGCGGCCGGGCCGACACGCGGCGGGTGGCGTGACGCGTGCCGCCCTCATCGGCGATCGGCGCCACGGCCAGTTCGGCCGGCGCGCCCGAGTGCAGTTCCGGCATCCACCAGTAGTTCGATGCGCAGGGATCGCATCCGGCCAGGATGCCCGTGGCGTCGAAATCATCCGCCGAAACGAAGAGTTGACCGGTGCGGGCTACGGCCGAACGCACCACGACCGTCTGCGACGCGCGGAAGGGCTGCGGCGGGTTGAGGCGGTTGGGTTCGAGCATGCCTGCGATCCAACGAATCTGTTTCGGTCGGCGGACGCCGCGGGGGCCAGTTCGTAGCCGAAACGACTGGCCGATACGAGATTGTGTTTTGAGAAAGATGGGAAAGCAAGGAAGCCTGGGGAATTTGGGCGCTTTGTGCCTTCTTGCGGCCGAAATGCCCTGATTTTCTTTCGTCTAAACTCATGCGAGCCTGTTCAAAGTGATCCACGCATTCCCGACGCGAAAGGCCGGCATGGCAGGGCGGCAGACAGTCCCGATCGCGGTTTCGCTGGCCCTCGTCGCCGCCCTCCTGGCGCACTTCGCCGCAGGCGCCTCGCCCGATGGTTTCCGGAGCCTCGCCCCCGGCGTGCTCACCGTGATTCCGCCGGACGTGTCCACCGACGACACGATCCAGCGCGGCGACATCCTCGAGATCACCCGCAACCTGAAAGACTCGGCGTGGACCCCCAAGCGCGATGCCATCGGCGGCACGCTCGTGGAGCGGGCGAAGGATCGCATCTATCCCCGCGACGTGTGGTGCCTCGAGTTCGCCTACAAGCCGCCCCGTCACATCGACATCGATCTGCCTGCACCCGACCTCACAATGCGTCGCAAGCGGGTGCTCTACCTCCTGTACCGCGTCAAGAACACCGGCGGCCGCCGCACCACGACGCCCGCCGGCGAACCCACGGCGCTCGACCGCGAGTCGTTCGAGAAGCCGGTGAAGTTCCTCCCCCATTTCGTCCTCGAGAGCGTCGAGGGGCTCGCGCATCCCGAGGGCTCGGTGCACTACCGCGGCTATCTCGACCGCGTGATCCCCGAGGCGATCGCGCCGATCCGGCAGCGGGAGGGCGTGGCCGGCCGGCTGCACGACAGCGCGAGCATGGTGGAGGCCGACCTCGCGCCCGGCGAGGAACGCTGGGGCGTGGCCGTGTGGACCGACATCGACCCACGGATCGACTTCTTCTCGATCTTCGTGCGCGGGCTCACCAACGCCGTCCGCTGGCGCAACGACCCCGACGCGTCCGTGGGTCCCGACGATCCACCGGGCGCGGGCACCGAGCACGCCCTCGAAAGCCTGCGGCTCGACTTCTGGAGGCATGGCGACGAGACGGCGTTCGAGGAGGAGGAGGTGAGCATCGGCCATGCCGGCCTCCTCGAACGCATGGCGATCGGCGTGCGCGTCATCGAGGCGCTGGGGCGGCCGCAGCTCACGAAAGCGCAGGCCCGCGAGGGGCTCGACCAGCTCGGCCTCTCGTGGCGCGACCTGCTCGTGCCGGCGGTGCCGTTCGAGGCGGTCGATCGCGACGTGCCGCACAGCCTCGCGCCGCTTGTCCGCGTGCTCGAGCGGCTGGCCGCGATCGAAGCGCCGGAGGCCCGCGGCCCGATCGTCCGCGACCTGTTCGGCGACCATGGCATCGAGCAGATCGAAGATCTCGCGCGGGCCCTGGCCGAGCCCGCCGAGGGCAACCGGCAGGCGACGCGGGCCGCGGCGCTCGACCGCGCGGGCATCGCGGCCGCCGACCTCGCCGATCAGCCTCTCAAGACGCTGGCGAAGGCGGTCGCGGCCGTCGACGCGATCGAGAGCAATTCCGCTCGCCGGGCCGAGGCCGCGGCGCTCTTCAGCCCCGCCGCTGACAGGCTCGACCTGCTCGCCAAGGAACTGTCACTCGCGCGGGCCCTCGTGGTGATCGACGACATCGGCCTCGACCAGCGCCGCCTGGCGACGGGCGGCCCGCGGGCCGCATTCGACGCGTTGGAGACGGTGGTCGACGCCGAGCCCGATCCGGCCAAGCGGAGCCGGATCCTCCTGGGGCTGCTCGGGGCGGAGGGGCCGGCGATCTACGCCACGGCCAAGGCCGTGAACGAGGGCATTGACCATGCCTGGGTTTTCCGATACGAAACTGAAGAGTAGGCTTTTTCCCAGGTCGCGACTGGCCGCCGACGGGCGCCGGGCGACGTCCGGAGACATGCGATGGCACATAAAAAAGGTCAGGGTTCCAGCCGCAACGGACGCGACTCCAATGCCCAACGGCGGGGCGTGAAGAAATTCGGCGGCGAGCAGGTGCGGGCCGGCAACATCCTCGTGCGCCAGGTCGGAACGAAGTTCCGGGCCGGCAGCAACGTGGGCATGGGTTCCGACTACACGCTCTTCGCCCTGGTCGACGGCGTCGTGGGCTTCGATCAGGAAGGCCGCCGCGTCAACGTGTCGGCCTCGTAGTCGGCGCGTCCTGCCGGCATCGGGCGTGCTCGAGTGTTTGTCGACCGCGTGCATATCGAGGTGGCGGCCGGCGACGGCGGCCGCGGCTGCTCGAGCTTTCGGCGCGAGAAATACATCCCCCTCGGCGGCCCCGACGGCGGCGACGGCGGCGACGGCGGGAGCGTGATCCTCGAGGCCCGCGCCGGCGTCGACTCGCTCGCGGCGCTCGCCCACCGGATGCAGTGGCGGGCCAAGCCTGGCGACTCGGGAGGCCCGGCCAACTGCCACGGCCGCTCGGCCGAGGATCTCGTGCTCCTCGTGCCGCCCGGCACGATCGTGATCGACGAGGCGACCGGCCTCGTGCTCAAGGACCTCGCCGCGCCGGGGGAGTCGATCGTGGCCGCCCAGGGGGGCGCCGGCGGCAAGGGCAACCTCCACTTCAAAACCTCCACCAACCGCGCGCCGCGCGAGTTCGGCCCCGGCGAGAAGGGGCAGGTGCGCCGGCTTCTGCTCGAACTCAAGGTGATCGCCGACGTCGGGCTCGTGGGCCTGCCCAACGCGGGTAAGAGCACGCTCCTCTCCCGGCTTTCCCGCGCCCGGCCCCAGATCGCCGACTATGCCTTCACCACGAAAACGCCGATGCTCGGGATCGTTGCCATCGACCGCGACCGCAGCTTCGTGCTCGCCGACCTGCCGGGGCTCATCGAGGGCGCGCACGCGGGTGTGGGGCTCGGCCACGAGTTCCTCCGGCATGTCGAGCGGGCGGGAATCGTGGTGCACGTCGTGGAGCCGGATCCCGTCGACGGCAGCGACCCCGTGGCCAACTACCGGGCGATCCGGGCCGAACTCGCGCTCTACGACGAAGACCTCGGCCGCCGGCCCGAGATCGTGATCGTGAGCAAGGCCGAACTGCCCGGCGCGGACGACGTGCGGGCCCGGCTCGCCGCCGAGACCGGCCGCGAGGTGCTCGCCGTGAGCGCGGTCACGGGCCAGGGCCTCGACCGGCTCATCGCGGCCGTGGCCGCGGAGATGGATCGGCAAGAGCGCGACCGCGCCGCGGCCGCCCCCCGGAGCGCCGCGCCATGACATCCTCTGCGCCCGCCATCTGCCCGGGCGATGCCGTGCTCCTCGCCGACGTGGGCAACTCGCGGATCAAGCTCGCCGTGGTCGCCGATCATGGAGTGGCCGAGGGCCGCTCGCGCCGCCTCCCCGCGATCGCCAGGCGGCACGACCTCGACAGCCACGGCTTTCGCGCGGCGAACCTCGAGGAGTGGCTGCACACGGCGGCGCCCGGTCCGGCCGTCGTGCTCGTGGCGAGCGTGCACGACGCGGCGGCGGCCCGCCTCGAGGCAGCGCTGGCGGCCGTGTCGGCCACGAGCCATCGGCCGCTGCGGCAGCGCCGGATCGGGCATGGCGACCTGCCGCTTGCGCTCGGCGTGACCGAGCCCGACCGCACGGGCATCGACCGCCTCTGCGGCGCGGCGGCGGCGGCGCTCGTGAAAGCCGCCGACCGGCCGGCGATCGTCGTCGACTGTGGCACGGCGGCCACGGTCGACATGGTGACGGCCGAAGGCACGTTCGCCGGCGGCGCGATCCTGCCCGGGCCCGCGCTCATGGCCCGCGCGCTCTCCGAGGGCACGAGCAAGCTCCCGGAGGTGGCCGCCCTCGGCACTGCGCCGCCACCCCCGATGCCGGGCCGCTGCACGCGCGACGCGATCGCGGCGGGCGTCGGCTTCGGGATCCAGGGCGCGATCGCACGGCTCGTGGCCGAGGCCCAACACGCGTTCGGTGATCGCGCTGAGGTGCTTCTCACGGGCGGCTGGCGCGGCGCCGTCCGCGCGGCGCTCCCCGGCGCGGTCGAGATTCCCGACCTGGTTCTCCATGGCGTCGCCCTGGCCGCCCTCCGGGCCTGCGCCCGGTAGGCCTCGCCTGCCCTTCTTTGCCAGTGCCCCGTGCCGGCCGTGGGCTCACAGGACGGGGTCGCCCAGTTTTCCTTGTGGCCGCTTCCGGAGACGGCATAGAGTCCAGACCCCTCCAGACCGGTTCCCCCCTTCCCGCAGGTGCCTGCATGGTCATTCGCCCTTGCTCTCGCCCCCGCCACGACGCTTTTTCCGTCGAGCGGCTCGAAACCCGCGCCCTCCTCACGGCGACGATTTCTCGCGGCATCCTTTCGATCCGCGGCACCGTCGCCAACGACGTGATCGAAGTCCGCCGCTCGGCCGATGCCGCGAATGTGCTGCAAGTGGTCGAGAACGGCAGGGTGACCTTCTCCCGCGTGGCCTCGGCCGTGAGGCAGATCTGGGTCAACGGCGGGGATGGTCATGACGAGATCATCGTGAACCAGGCGAACGGCGTGATCGCGATCCCGACCACCATCAGGGGCGGCCGCGGCAATGACCTGCTGCAGGGTGGAAGCGGCACCAACTGGCTCGACGGCGGCCTCGACCGAGACGCCTTCCAGCCCGGCGGCGGCCGCGATGTCGTCGTCAGCGCCTCCCGCGTCGACCAGCTCTCGAGGCTGGGCACGGCGACGGCCTTCCGCGACTATCTCGCGAATGCCGCCCGCAACCGCGGCCGGCTCGGCCTCATGGCGACGGCCATGCGCGACCAATGGAACACCCCTGCCGCCGTCGGAAATTCGTCGGCGACTGCCGGTTCGCTCGGCACGACCGTTACCGCCGCCCCCGGCCATTCGCAGACCAACACGCAGGTCGCCGGCGTCGACGAGGGCGATCTCATCGAGAACGACGGCCGCCACCTGTATGTCCTCTCCCGCGACGAGCTCGTGATCGTCGATGCCCAGGATGCCGACGCCCCCATGGTCGTGTCGCGCACGGCGATCGAGGGCTCGGCCGTGGCGCACTACCTCCACGAGGGCCGGCTCACGGTGCTCTCGAGCATCTGGACGCCGCCGACCTTTCCGGGCAATCCAAGCAATCCCGGCATCATGCTGCGGCTCGGCTTCCGGCATGTCGGCCAGGTGCAGGCGACGGTCTACGACGTGGCCGACCCGGCCGCCCCACGGTTCGTGTCGAGCACCCGCATCGACGGCGGCTACATCGACTCCCGGATGGTGGACGGGCGGCTCGCGCTCGTCCTGCAAAACGACCTCCTCGCCGGCTACTGGAGCGGCGCGCCGTCGATCATGCCGGTCGTGATGCCGGCGGTCAGGCCGGCGACGGGCGTTTCGTCCGGGGCCGTGTCGGATTGGGACCTCACCCGGCGGATCCGCCAGGCGCCGGTCGAGCAGATGCTGCCCACCTGGACCACGACGGCGATGACCTCCGCCGGCGCGCGGGCCACGTCGGCGCCGCAGCTCGTCTCCCGTCCGCAGGACGTGCTCAGCCCGGCCCTCGGCAACGAGGCCAACCTCACGTCGCTGGTGCTCATCGACACCCGCGCGGTGACTCCCGGGATCACCGGCGCCACGTCCGTGATCGGCGGCTACGCCACGACGTTGCACATGAACGCGGAGGAGCTCTACGTGTTCAGCCCGCGCTGGGAATCGATCCGCGGGCCGCGCACCGACGTCCAGAAATTCGACATCACCGGCACCGCCCCCGTGTTCGTGGCATCGGGCTCGTTCGACGGCAGCCTGGTCAACCAGTTCGCCGCCGACGACCATGGCGACTTTTTGCGCGTCGCAGTGACGGAGACGACGCCCGCGGGCACGCGGTCGAACGCCCTTCACGTGCTCGCCGCGCAGGGCAACACGCTCGCCGTCGTCGGCTCGGTCGAGAACATCGCCCCGGGCGAGTCGATCATGTCGGCCCGGTTCCTGGGCGAGACGGCCTACATGGTGACGTTCGAGCAGGTGGACCCGCTGTTCGTCGTCGACCTTTCCGAGCCCACGGCGCCCCGCGTCGCCGGCGAACTCAAGGTGCCGGGCTTTTCCCGCTTCCTGCAGCCGCTCGCCGGCGGCTTCCTGCTCGGCGTCGGCCGCGACGCCGACCCCGACACGGGCCGCCTTCGCGGCCTGAAGGTATCGCTGTTCGACGTGCGGGATGCCTCGGCCCCGCGCGAGGCCGCCACGTTCCTCGTCGATCAGCCGGCCAACGGCTGGTCGTCGTCGAGCGCCGAGTGGAATCACCACGCCCTCGGATTCTTTCCCGAACTCGGCGTCGTCACGCTGCCGGTCGAATCGTCGGCGATGGTGGTCGACGCCTCGTCCGCCGGGGTGCCGACGTGGCAGATGCGGTCGGGCGTCGTGGTGCTCGCCGTCGACACGATGACGGGCATCACCCAACTCGGCACCGTCGAGCACGACTCGTTCCTGCTGCGGACGGCCCGGATCGGCAGCACGCTCTTCTCGGTGGCCGATCTCGACCTCAAGGCGGTGGACGTCGTGGGCGGCGGGCTCACCCCGCGCGGCTCCGCCATCCTGCAGCAGCCCTACGAGACCATCTACGCCACCTTCTGACCGCCTCTCGCCGCGTGTCCACGGCGGCTCCTGCACGCGGCCCGAGGCTCGGCTAGACTGCGGGCTCCCGCCGCCGGATCACGCCGCATGCCCCCGTCCGCAAAGTCCGCCTCCGCCAGCCGCTCGTCCGACCGGGCCCGCACCCTCGCGCTCACGGCGGCCCGCGTGGCGGCCGAGACGCGGGGCACCGACGTGAAGATCCTCGACCTGCGCGAGCTCACGCAGGTGTTCGACTACTTCGTGCTCGCGACGGGCACGAGCCAGCGGCAGATCCACGCCATGGCCGACGAGATCGAGAAGGTCGTGAAGGCCGAGCTGCACGACCGGCGCCGCGGGGCGGAGGGCTACGAGGAGGGCCGCTGGATCGTGCTCGACTACGGCGACGTGGTCGTGCACCTGTTCGACGCCGAGTCGCGGGAATACTGGGATCTCGAGCATCTCTGGAGCGGTGCGAAGCCGGTGGCCGTGCCCGCCGCGGGGGCGGCCCGCGATGGCTAGCGGCCCGTTTCGGGCGCAGGCCCGGAGGATGTTCGCCGCGGCGCTCGAGCGGCTCGCGGCCGACGGTGTCGTGGCCCTCGGGCCCGACGACCTGCCCGGCCTGCTCGAGCAGGTGCGCGAAGCGGCCGACGCGAAGTTTGGCGACTACTCCGGCACGATGGCGATGGCCCTCGCGAAGCGGGCCGGAAAGAAGCCGCGCGACGTGGCCCTCGCGATCATCGAGCGGCTCGACGTGGGCGACGTGTTCGAGAAGCCGGCGGAGCCCGTGGGCCCGGGGTTCATCAACCTGAAGGTGCGCGACGACGCCCTCGCCCGCGCGGTGGCGGCGGCCGCAGGCGACGAGCGGCTGGGCGTGGCCCCAGTGGCGGACCCGCAGACGATCGTGATCGACTATTCGTCGCCGAACGTCGCCAAGCCGATGCACGTGGGGCACATCCGCTCCACCGTGATCGGCGCGGCCCTCGCGCGGATCCTGAAGTTTCGCGGCCACGCGACGATCACCGACAACCACCTCGGCGACTGGGGCACGCAGTTCGGGATGATCCTCTGGGGCTGGAAGCACTGCCGCGACGCCGCCGCCTTCGCCGCCGACCCCACCGCCGAGCTCGGCCGGCTGTATCGGCTCGTGCGCAAGGTGGCCGACGCCAAGCCGGAGGAGCTCGCGGCCGACCCGCAGGCGGCGGCCCTCGCCGCAGCCCACCCCGACGCCGGCCGCGAGGTGCTCTTGGAGACGGCGAAGCTCCACGAGGGCGACCCCGAGAACCGGGCCCTGTGGGAGCGGTTCATGCCGGTCTGTCGCCGCGAGATCGACCGGCTCTATGCCCGGCTCGACGTGTCGTTCGACCACACGCTCGGCGAGAGTTTTTACGAGCCGATGCTGGCGGGCGTGGTGGCCGACCTCGAAGGCCAGGGCCTCGCCCAGGAGAGCCGCGGCGCGGTGGGCGTGTTTCTCGACGGGCCCGACAAGCCGCCGCTTTTGATCCGCAAGGCCGACGGCGCGTTTCTGTATGCGACCACGGACCTGGCCACGATCCAGTGGCGGATGGAGCACTGGCGGCCCGACCGGATCCTGTACGTGGTCGACCACCGGCAGAGCCAGCACTTCGAGCAGGTGTTCGCGGCGGCGCGGCGCTGGCTGCCGGCGGCCGCGGGCGTGGATCTCGTGCACGTGGCGTTCGGCACCGTGCTCGGCGACGACGGCAAGCCGTTCAAGACCCGCGCCGGCGACACCGTGGGCCTCGAGGCCCTGCTCGACGAGGGCGTGGCCCGGGCGTTCGCGGTCGTCACCGCGGCCGATGCCGACCGCGGCACGGGCATTCCCGAGGCCGAGCGGCGGCGGATCGCCGAGGCCGTCGGCATCGGCGCCATCAAATACGCCGACCTCTCCCAGAACCGCACCACCGACTACGTGTTCAGCTTCGACAAGATGCTCGAGCTCAAGGGCAACACGGCGGCCTACATGCAGTATGCCGTGGCGCGGGTGGAGGGGATCTTCGCGAAGGGCGGCGTCGATCGCGCGGCCGTGCGCCGCGATGCCGCGTCGGTGGCCCTGGCCGACCCGCGCGAGCGGGCCCTCGCCCTGAAACTGCTGCGGTTCGCCGAGGCGCTCGAAGACGTGGAGGCCGACTCCCGCCCCAACGTGCTCACGGCGTATCTGTTTGACGTGGCGGGCGCGTATTCCACGTTCTACGACGCGCTCCCCGTGCTCAAGGCGGCGGGCGGCGAGCGGGCCACGCGGCTCGCGCTCTGCGATCTCACCGGCCGCGTGCTCCGCACGGGCCTCGAGCTCCTCGGGATCCGCGTGCCCGAGCGGATGTAGCCGGACGACGGGTGGCCCGTCGGCCGCCGGGTGGACAATCGGCCGTGCGGCAGGAATGATCTCGGGGCTCATCCGCCCGGAATCCCTCCATGCCCCGCCAGCTCGCCACCATCCGCAACATCGGCATCGTGGCCCACATCGATGCCGGCAAGACCACGCTCACCGAGCGGCTGCTCTTCTACACGAAGACGAGCCACCGCCTCGGCGAGGTGGACCGCGGCACCACGATCACCGACTTCGACCCCGAGGAGCAGGAGCGCGGGATCACGATCTACTCGGCGGCCGTGTCGTTTCAATGGAAGGACGTCACGGTCAACCTGATCGACACGCCCGGCCACGTCGACTTCACGGCCGAGGTGGAGCGGAGCCTCCGGGTGCTCGACGGGGCGGTGGTCGTGTTCTCGGCCCGCGAGGGCGTGGAGGCCCAGAGCGAGACGGTGTGGCGGCAGGCCGACAAATACGGCGTGCCCAGGCTCGCGCTCGTCAACAAGCTCGACCGCGAGGGGGCCGACTTCTTCGGCACGATCGACCAGATCGAGAAGCGGCTCGGGGCGAAGCCGCTCGTGCTCCACGTGCCTTTCGGCATGGGTCCGCCGCACGTGAAGGATCCCTTCCGCGGGATCGTGGATCTGGTCGAGATGCAGCTGCTCACGTTCCCGCCCAAAG
>JBJSZP010000509.1:0-3363 GCA_046090365.1 Planctomycetia bacterium | reverse complement strand
TCGAGCGAGATCGGCGGCTCCTGGCCGGGATCGGTGCCCTTGCCGACGAGGCCGGGCCACATGGCGTTGTGAAGCTTCGGGGCGGAATGCGGCATCTCAGTGCTTCTTTCCGTGCTTGGGGAGGTCGGGATGGACGTCGGGGCCGAAGTAGCGGAGGGCCACGAGCGGACCGGGGCCGGTGTTTTCCACGGTGTAGCCCGCGGCCGCAGCGTCGGCCGTGATGAAGAGCTCGTCGGCCGTCATCTCGCCGAACCGGATCAGCGTGGGCGTAGCCACGTCATGCGCGCCCACCTTCCCCTCACCCTGCACGGTGATCCAGCCGCTCGCGCCCGCGTCCTTGACCGTGATCTTCGCGCCCGGCTCGAGCGTGAGCTCCTTGGCGCTGAACAGCTGCTGGCCGTCGATGTGGCCGTAGACGATCCACGTGTCGGTCGCGCCGGGGGCGCTTCGCTTCTCGTCCACGATCGGGGCAAGGAAGTTGCTCTCCTTGTAGTGGGTGTCGACGTTCTTCTCCCAGTCGAGCTGGCCGATGATGAAGTCGAGGTCGTGGTGCTTCTCCTTGGGCATGTCCTTGACGAGCAGGCTCCACGGCACGGCGCGGCCCTCGACGAGCGACTGGAACATCGCGAACACGTCGCTGCCCCATTGCGGCTCATAGGTGAGCAGCGACCCAGGGGCATGGAGCACGCCGGGCGGGATCAGCCAGCCGGTGCCCCGCTCGAGCCGGTAGGCCTTCGAGTGGTAGAGGATGCCGTTGTCGCCCCGGTTCCAGTTCTCGAGGCAGCGGCGGAGGTCGTCCTTCGTCGTGCCCGGCTCGAGGCCCATGAACGTATAAGGAAAATTGTTGTCGCAGTTGTTGTACTGCGGCGGGAAGTAGTAGCTCTCGGGCTTCCCTTCCTGGCCGACGAGCTTCGCGTCGGCGAACGACTGGTGCATGTGATGGGGGATCGGCCCCATGTTGTCGAAGAACTTCGAGTACACCGGCCACTTCTTGTAGCGGTCCCAGATCGCCCTCCCGACGAGCTTTGCACCGCCCTCGGCGACCGCATCCCGCAACAGAAACCGCTCGCCGTCGAACACGCACCACGAGAGCCCCTCGTCGGGCACGCGGCCTTCGTTCGCCGCCTCGGTGGTGCTCGCGAACCAGCGCTCGTCGATGCCGCCGCGGTCGAGGCCGTAGGCGTAGTAGTCGTCGGGATGGAGGCGGACCCGCTTCCCGGGATGGAGGAAGCTGCGCGGCACCCAGGTTGGCGAGAGGCGGAGGATGCCCTTGCCGGCGTTCATCGCCTTGTCGAGGGCGCTGCCCACGTTCTTCGACTCGGGCAGCTTGGCGGACTTTTTCGACGCGGTGGCGGTGGCCATGGTATGGAAAACCCCTTGGGGAAAGGCGTGTTCGGAGCCCGTGTTGTACGGGCGAAGCCGCGGGTTTTCAATCGCCCGAGCGGTTTGCGTCGGCCGGCGTGGAGGCGGCGCAGATCGCCTCCGCCAGCCCCACGACCGACAGCGGCGCGGAGCCCTCGGCCTTGTTGTTGACCGTGATGAACACGTCGCGGCCGGCGGCGGCTGCCGACCGCGCGAGCCGGGCCAGGCCGCAGCGGCTCACGGGATTCTCCTCGACGAGCCGGTTGAACGGAAAATAGTCAGCCTTGGCCCCTTCGTAATCCCGTCCGGCGTGCAGGTTCCAGCGGACCACGAGCGGCCCTCGACTGTCTGCCGCATCGACGCCGAGGGCCGAGGCCTGCTCGGCAGCGGGCGGCATCCGCGCGTGCACGGCCAGGCAGGGCACGGCGCCCGCATCGGCAAGCGCCGCGGCGAAGGCAGGCGTGACAAGTTCGGGATCGCGCACCTCCACGGCGTAGACGGGCCCGCGCGGCAGCATCGTCATGAAGGCCGCGATCCGCGCGGCGAGCCGCTGCGTGTCGGCAAGCAGCCGTCGGCCGAGCGGCGGAAACTGAAACACGAGCGGCCCGGCCTTGTCACCGAGGCCGGTGAGAGCCGGCTGCACGAATGCCGCTACCGCGACGGCCGCATCGAGAAACGTCGGATTGTCGCGGGCCGCCTCGCCCGACCCGGGCTTTCGCACCACCGGATCGGTGATCGCCGCCGGCGCCTTGACGACAAACCGGAAGCCGGCGGGCACCTGCGCCGCGTAGCGGGCGAACTCGTCGCTCGAGAGCGGCGCGTAGAACGTGCGGTCGAGGCTCACCGTGCGAAACAGTGGATGCCTCGCGTAGGCGGCGAGGCCGTGCCGCGCGAGCATCTGCTCGGTCGCCGGCCTGCCGTTGCCCGCCGCGTAGACGAGCCCCGTCCAGCCGGGAAACGACCAGCTCGACGTGCCCAGGTGGATGCGGCCGGGAAGGGCTGCGCCGAGCCGCCTGACGGCGTCGGGCACCGGTGCGGGATCGACCCCGTCGGCATCGGCGAAGAGCGGGAGTTGGGAGGGGCTCATCGACAGAAAAGTCTACGGCCCGAAGGCAGCTCGATCCCGGCGGCCCTAAGCTGCCGCTCGATGTGCGCGACCCAGCCGCGATTGGCGGCGGGGCTCGCGGGGCTGGGATGGAGGATGGTCATGACCGGCGGGCCGCCCGGGCCGAGCGCCTCCCGCGCCCGTGCAGCGGCAAAATTTCCCACGCCGATCACGCGCTTTGGCGCGCACCACGCCACGAGCCGTCGCAGGGCCTCGTCGCAGATCTCGAACAGCCGCTCCCGTTCGGCGGCGGCGAGTTTGTCGGGCGTGCGGTTGCGGCCCGACTTCTCCATGAACACGAGTGGGCAGTAGTTGGCGACGAGAAACCGTCGGCTGAACGCGGCCGGAGAGCCAAACCGGTCTTTGGCCCAGCCCCAGAATCGTTGGCCGCTGACCTCGCTGCGGGCGCAGGCAAAGCCCTGAATCGGCCGCCGGGGATGAATTCGCCGCGGCTGCGTCACCCGCTCCTCGATCCCCAAAAAATCGCGCACGAGCCCTACTTCGCCAAACGGCACGCCCGTCTGGGCCATGCCCCACGGCCCCGGGTTCATCCCGAGGAGAAGTCCCTCGATCCCCTGCCGCGCATACCGCTCGAGGTACGCCTCGTGCGGCCGGCGGGCGTAGACGAGCGGGTTGTAGGTGCAGGCCGTGGGCGGGCGAAAGACGAGGGCATCGACTTCGCGGGCCAGCCAGCGTGAGATGGCGACGGGTTTCATGGCGCGGTTACGGGGAGAGGATGAGCGGAATGGCGAGATGGCCGCGGCTCAGCTGCACAGGGCCTGCACGTGGGCGGCGACGGCCGAGGCGAGGCCGTCGAGCGCGTAGCCGCCTTCGAGCGTCGAGACGAGCCGGCCGCCGCAGTGCTTCGCCGCGATCTCTTTGACGATTCCAGTGAG
>JBJSZP010000508.1:0-5761 GCA_046090365.1 Planctomycetia bacterium | reverse complement strand
GATCGTGTCCACGCCAGCCGCCGCGGCGCGGATCCGGCTCGCCGTGGCAGCCCTCGCGGTCTGCCCGGCGATGTCGCTCCTCGGAGCCAAGCGGCCGCAGCACGGCGTGTGGCAGCTGATCGTGGCCACACTCGCGGTCGTGGTGGCGATGCCCGCTCTCTCGGCCTGGCTCGTGCGGCCCGGCAGCCTGCCCGACGTGCATATCCTCGGCCGCGGGTTCCTCCTCGGGCTCGCGCTCGTGGGCTGGCTCAACTTCGTGGCCACGGCAAACGGCCCGGCCGCCACGGCGATCGCCGCCGGGCAACTGGCGATCCTGCGGCCCTTCCTGCCCGGCGTGGCCACGGAGGCGGCGCTGCCGCAGCCCGGGCTCGATGCCGCGGGCGCAGCGCTCGTGGCCGCAGGGGCGCTCGCGACGCTTCTGGGGCGACAGCCACGGTCGGCTGTGGAGGCCCGGTCCGCCGCCGGCTCGGCTGCGCGGATCACCGCGCGGATCGACCCGCCGTTCCTCGCCCTCCGCGACACGCTCGGCGCCGCCTGGGCCCTGCGGATCGCGGAGCGGTTCGACGCCGTGGCGGCCGAGCGCGGCTGGCCCTGCCGGCTCCGGTTCGCCGGCCTCGACGCGGGTGGCGACCCGGCCGACGACGCCTGGCACCGCGACTCCCTCCGGGCGTTCAAGGCGCTCCTGCGCCGGTTCGTCGACGACGCCTGGCTGGCCCGCCATGGCTGGAAAGAGCCGTCGCCTTGATGCCGATGGCCCCTTCCCGAGAAGGGAGGTAGACTACGTTGCTCCGTCGAGCCCGCATGGATGTCCGCGCGGCTCCCCTCGTCGGCTCTCGTCCCTTTTTCCACTGGAGTTTTCATGGCCAAGGAATCCGCCCCGCAAGGCGCCCCCGATCAGATGCAGGTGCCGGTCGACGAGTCGCACATCGTCGCCCACTACGCCAACTTCTGCCGCGTCACCGGCACGCCCGAGGAGTTGATCGTCGACTTCGGCCTCAACAAGCAGGTCGGCGGCACCGCCCCGGAGACGATCCAGCTCACGCAACGGATCATCGTAAACTTCTTCACCGCCAAACGGCTCGCCTACGCGCTCGGCATGGCCGTGCAGCGGCACGAGCAGGCCTTCGGCGTGCTCGAGACCGACGTCCAGAAGCGCGTGGTGCCGCAGCCGGGCGGGAGGGCGTGAGCCTGCGCCCAGCGCCGCCGGGCGCCCGCGGCGGCGGTCGGCCCCGGTAGCAGGAAACCCGCGGTATGAGCACGGTCGAACAGCGCGAGATCGAGGAGGCGCGGCGGCAGATCCTCGCGATCGTCGAGCAGATCCGTGCGCTCGCCCAGAGCGACGCGGGTGAGGCCGAATTTTTCACGGCGCTTCTCGCCAAGGCGATCGAGGCGATGGGGGCCGTGGCGGGGATCGTGTGGCTCGTTCGCGACCAGGGCCGCGTGGAGTCGGTGAGCGGGCAGGGCGTCGAGCGGATCGGCATCGCTGCCAGCCAGGAGGCGCAGGCCAGCCACGGCAAGCTCGTGTCGGTGCTCATGGGCAACCCCACCGGCATCGTCGTGCCGCCACGGGCCGGGCTCACCAATGCCGACGGCACGCCGGCCGGCGAAAACCCCACCGACCTCCTCGTGGTCGCCGCGCCGATCGACCGCGGCGGCACGCGGGCCGGCCTGATCGAGGTATTCCACCAGCCCAACGCTCCCGACGTGGAGCGCGGGTATCTCGGGTTTCTCGAGCAGGTGGCCCAGGCCGTGGTCCCCTATCTCGACCGCCGCCAGCTCGCCACGCTCGACAGCCAGCAGACGGCCCTCGTGCAGGTCGACCGGTTCAGCCGGGCGGTGCACGAATCGCTCGATCCCATCGCCACGGCCTTCGTGCTCGCCAACGAGGCGCGGCGGATCATCGGCTGCGACCGCGTGAGCGTGCTCGTGAAGCGGGGGCGAAAACTCCGGCTCGAGGCGGTGAGCGGGCAGGAGTCGATCGAGCGGCGAGCCTCGGCCGTGCAGGCCATCCAGGAGCTCGTGCGCGTGGTGGCGAAGGCGGGCGACCCGCTCTGGCATCCCGAGGCGGGCCGCGAGCTGCCCCCGCAGATCGAGGAGGAGCTCGAGGCCTACATCGACGAATCGCACGCCACGGCCCTGGCGATCATCCCGCTGGAGAAGCCGCGGCCCACGCCGGTGGTGAAGCCCGGGGGCGTCGATGCCGTGGCGGTGGCGAAGGCGGAGGCGGCGCCGAAGGTGGCGCCGCAGCCGATCGGGGCGCTTGTGGCCGAATGGTTCCAGTCGAGCTCGTTCGACGGCGGCAAGCGGGCCCGCGTGGAGCTCGTGGCCGAGCATGGCAAGGTGGCGCTCGCCAACGCCCTTGCGCATACGGGCCTGCCGATGTTTCGCGTGCTCGATTTCCTGGGCAAGTCGCGGGTGCTGACCACGGCCCGCAACCTGCCCAAGACGGTGCTCGCCGTGCTCTCGGCGGCGGCCGCGGTGGCGGCGCTCGTGTTCGTGCCGGCCGACCTGCGGCTCGAGGGGAAGGGCACGCTCGAGCCGGTGCATCACCGCGACGTGTTCGCGGGCATCGACGGCGTCGTCGAGTCGATCTCGGCGGGCATCGAGCACGGCGCCGACGTGAAGGAGGGGCAGCTGCTCGCCACGCTCCGCAACATCGAGCTCGACGTGTCCCTCACCGACGTCCTCGGCCGCAAGGCGGCGAGCGAGGAGCAGCTCGTCTCCACCCGCCGCGCGCTCCTCGAAGACCAGAAGATCTCGGCCGACGAGAAGACCCGCATGGCCGGCCGCGCCGCCCAGCTCCAGCGCGAGATCGAGAGCCTCGAGGAGCAGCGCAAGCTGTACGAAGCGAAGAAGCTCGACCTCGCCGTGCGCAGCCCGATCGATGGCGTGATCGTCACCTGGCAGGTGCGCGACAGGCTCATGCTCCGCCCGGTGGAGAAGGGGCAGGTGCTCATGAACGTGGCCGACAAGACGGGGCCGTGGGAGCTCGAGGTCCACCTCCCCGACGACCGTCTCGGCCACGTCAACCGGGCGGCCGCCGAGGCCCGGGCCGCCGGCCGCGACCTGGAGGTCGACTACATCCTCGCCACCGACCCCGGCACGCGGCACACGGGCACGGTGCGCGAGATCCACGAGCAGGCCGAGGTCCGCGGCGAGCAGGGCAACACCGTGCTCGTGCGGGTGACGATCGACCCGGAGCGCCACGAGAAGGAGGAGCTCGGGGCGGGGGCCAGCGTCACGGCCCGGATCAACTGCGGCAAGCGGCCGCTCGGCTACGTGATCTTCCACGACCTGCTGGCGTTCATCCAGCAGCACATCCTGTTTCGCCTGTGGTGAGGGCCCCGTCCATGGTCATGCGCGCCTTTCTGATCCGGTTCGTGGTCGCCTGTCCGGCCGCGTGGGCTGCCCTGCTCGCCGCGGGGGCCGACGAGCCGTCCCGCTCCGACCCCGTGCTCCAGCGCTGCCTCGTGTCGCTGATCGAGGAGGCGAAGGTGCCGGCCCGCGAGGCCGGCGTGCTCGTGGATCTGCGCGTGCGCGAGGGCGACGTGGTGGAGAAGGGGGCCCTGATCGCCAAGATCGACGACAGCCAGCCGCAGATGGAGCGCCGCAAGGCCAAGGCCGAGCACGAGCAGGCCGTGGCCAAGGCCGAGAGCGACGTCGACGTGCGGTATTCGGTCGCCGCGGAGCTGGTGGCCGAGGCGGAGCACAAGAAGGCCCTGGAGTCGCACGCGAAGGTGCCGGGCAGCGTCACGGAGGTGGAGCGCGACCGCCTCAAGCTCAACGAGAAGAAGGGGGAGCTGCAGATCGAGCAGGCCCAGCTCGAGCAGCGGCTCAACGGCCTCGCCGCCCAGTCGAAGGAGGTGGAGGTGATGGCCGCCGAAAACGCGATCGACCGCCGCCTCATCAAGAGCCCGCTCGACGGCGTGGTGGTGCAGGTGTTTCCGCACCAGGGGGAGTGGATGCAGCCGGGCGACCCGCTGGCCCGCGTGGTGCGCACCGACCGGCTCCGCGTGGAGGGCTACGTCGATTCCGCCCGCCACGATCCGGCGGAGGTGAGCGGCCGGCCTGTGACGGTGGAGGTGACGCTCGCCGGCGGCCGCCGCGAGTCGTTCAAGGGGAAGATCGTGTTCACGAGCCCGCTCGTGGAGAGCGGCGGCGACTACCGCGTGTTCGCGGAGGTGGACAACCGCCAGGATCCAGGCTCCGAGCAGTGGCTCCTCCGCCCCGGCCAGACCGCCACAATGACGATTCACCGGCAATGACCTAAGACCGGCCTCAGCCTGTCATCCCCATGGCCACCGCCGACGCCTTCCGCTCGAGCACGACCCGCCCCGTGGGCCTGCGCCGCCGCGGCGACCTCGTGACCACGCGGCAGATCTACCAGGGGCAGGCCTGGTGGGTGGTGAAAGACCCGATCGCGCTGGCCTATTTCCGCTTCCGCCCCGAGGAATACGCCCTCCTCGAGATGCTCGACGGCAAGGCGAGCCTCGAGGAACTCAAGGACCAGTTCGAGGCGAAGTTTCCGCCGCGCCGGATCAAGCTCGACGAACTGGCCCGGTTCGTGGCCACGCTCCACCGCTCGGGCCTCGTGATCGGCGACCGGCCGGGGCAGGGGCCGCAGCTGTTCGAGCGCCGCCGGCAGCGGATCTGGAAGCAATGGAAGGCATGGCTCGGCAACATCCTCTCGCTGCGGTTCCGCGGGATCGATCCCGACCGGCTGCTCGCCCGGCTCGACCCGTGGTTCGGCTGGCTGTTCGACCCGCCGGCGATCGTGGCGGTGCTCGTGCTCGCGACCAGCGCCCTCCTGCTCGTGCTCGTGAACTTCGACGTGTTCCGCTCGAAGCTCCCGGAGTTCAACCAGTTCTTCGCCTCGGGCAACTGGCTGTACCTCGCGGCGGCGCTGGCGATCACGAAGATCCTCCACGAGTTCGGCCACGGCCTGTCGTGCAAGCACTACGGCGGCGAGTGCCACGAGATGGGCATGATGCTGCTCGTGTTCACCCCCTGCCTGTACTGCGACGTTTCGGACAGCTGGATGCTCCCCTCGAAGTGGAAGCGGGCCGCGATCGGCGCCGCGGGGATGTATGTGGAGGTGCTCCTCGCCTCGATCGCCACCTTCCTGTGGTGGAACTCGCACGGCGGGATCTTCAACCAGCTGTGCCTCGACGTGATGTTCGTGTCGAGCGTGTCGACGCTGCTCTTCAACGCCAACCCGCTGCTCCGCTACGACGGCTACTACATCCTCTCCGACCTGCTCGAGATCCCGAACCTCAAGCAGAAGGCGACGGCGATCCTGGGGCGGCTGGCGAGCCGCTGGTGTCTGGGCATCAAGCCGCCCGACGACCCGTTTCTGCCGCAGCGGCGGCTGGGGCTGTTCGCCCTGTATGCCGTGGCCTCGAGTCTCTACGGCTGGTTCGTGTCGCTCTCGATCTTTCTCTTCGTATGGACGGTCTTCAAGCCCTACCGGCTGGAGGTGATCGGCCAGGCCCTGGGCTTCATGGCCCTGTGGGGCTTGGTGGTGCGACCGCTGCAGGGCATCATCAAGTTTCTCAACATCCCCGGGAGGCGCGACGAAGTGAAGGTGCTCAACCTCGTGGTGACGGCGGTCGTGGCGGCGGGCATCGTCGCGGCGATCGCGCTCATCCCGCTGCCGCAGCGGGTGTGGTGTGGGGCCGAACTGCTGCCCCCCAGCTAAGAGAAGGCGTATGTTCCCAACACGGGGCACCTGGGGAGCCTGCCCCCGACAGCCGGCGCCACC
>JBJSZP010000507.1:0-557 GCA_046090365.1 Planctomycetia bacterium | reverse complement strand
CCCACGCGCGGCGGCTACACCGATGCCGACCGGCTCGAGGCCCGCATCGCGGCCACGAAGACTGCGCTCGAGGCGGCCCGTGCGCTCGGCACCGACGTGCTCTTGAACCATGTCGGCGACATCCCTCCGCCGGCGTCCGCCGACGCGCCGGCCGACCCGCGCTGGCAGCTGCTCGTCGACGTGCTCGCCGATCTCGGCACCTGGGGCGACCGCGTGGGCTGCCGGCTCGCAGCCGAGGCGGGTAGGGCGAGCCCCGAAGACCTCGTGCGGCTCCTCGAGGCGCTGCCCGAGGGCGCGATCGCCTGCCACATCGTCACTGGCGCGCTCGTGGTGCACGGCCACGATCCTGTCGCCGCGATCGAGATGCTCGCGGGCCACATCGGCCACGTGCACGCCACCGACGCCATCCGCGGTGCGTTCAAGGGCCGGGGCCGGGCCGTGATCCTCGGCACCGGCGAGGTCGACCTGCCGAACGTGCTCGCGACGCTCGAGGAGCGAGGCGACCTTGCCCGCGATCTTGAAGTCGCGATGGTCGTTGCCGTGGTTGCCCAGGAACA
>JBJSZP010000506.1:0-8183 GCA_046090365.1 Planctomycetia bacterium | reverse complement strand
GTGGCGGACGGAGGAGGAGAAGGTGAACCTCCTCTACTGGCAGTTCACGTGCGAGATGTTTTGCACGCCGAAGGAATGGGAGTGGTGGTTTCAGCACACGGGCTACACCGGCGACCACTCGTTTATCTATTTTGAGTAACGTCAGCGGTCGGATCGATTCTCTTGTAGCGGCAGATTGATAATCTGCCGAATGTGCTCCCAAACCACATGAAATCCCGCGCCGCAATACTCGTCGAGCAAAAAAAGGCCCTCGTGATCGAGGATGTGGAGGTGCCCGCCCTCAAGCTCGGACAGGTGCTCGTGAAGGTGCTCGTGAGCGGCATCTGCGGCTCGCAGATCGGAGAGATCGAGGGCGTGAAGGGGCCCGACAAGTTCCTGCCGCATCTCCTCGGCCATGAGGGCTGCGGTGAGGTGCTCGAGGTGGGTGAGGGCGTGCGGACCGTGAAGCCGGGCGACCGGGTCGTGCTCCACTGGCGGAAGGGGGCAGGGCTCGAGTCGGTGACGCCCGTCTATGAATCGCGGATCGGCAGCGTGAACGCCGGCTGGGTGACCACGTTCAATGACCTGGCGATCGTCTCCGAAAACCGCGTCACTGCGATTCCGGCCGACATAGACCCCGAGGTCGCGGCCCTCTTCGGCTGCGCCGTCACGACGGGGTTTGGCGTCGTCACGAACAACGCCCGGCTCGCCATCGGCGAATCGATCGCCGTGTTCGGGGCCGGCGGCATCGGGCTCAACATCGTGCAGGGGGCGGCCCTGGCCGGGGGCTATCCCATCATCGCGCTCGACCGCTTCGACAACCGGCTCGACCTGGCCCGCTCGCTCGGCGCCACGCACGCGATCAACGTGACGAGGGCTGACGCGGCCGAGGAGATCCGCCGTATCGTGGGGCACGACGGCGTGGACGTGGCGGTGGACAACACGGGCAATGTCGACGTGATCGCGCTTGCGAGCCGGGTGACGAACGCCCGCGGCCGCACCGTGCTCGTGGGCGTGCCGCCCAAGGACAGCACAGCCGCGATCTCCACGTTGCCTCTGCACTTCGAGAAACGGCTCACCGGCTCACACGGCGGCGAATGCCGGCCCGAGATCGACATTCCGCATTATGTGCGCATGGTCCGGGAGGGCCGGCTCTCGCTCGGCACGCTCGTGGGCAAGCAGTATCCGCTCGCCGACATCAACGCGGCGATCGCCGACATGACGAGCGGCCGGCTCGCGGGGCGGGCGATCGTGCGTCTGGGAACAGCGTGACGGGCGCGCCCCAGCGAGGAACGTCGATGCATGCGAATGGCGGCGTGCTCGTGGTCGGGGCCGACGGACTGCTTGGGTCCGCCGTCGCCTCGCGGCTCGAGGCTGAAGGCTGCCCGGTGATGCGCACGAGCCGCCGCGGCGCTCCCGGCACGATCCCTCTTGATCTCGCGGCGCTGCCGGCGGCGTGGTCGCCGCCCGCGGGGATCGCTGCGGCGGTCATCTGCGCCGCTGTTACCGCGACCGAAGAGTGCCGCGCCCGGCCAAACGAGTGCCGCCGCGTGAACGTCGAGGCTACCTGCGAGCTCGGCCGCCGACTCGCCGACGCCGGAGCTCGGATGGTGTTCCTGTCCACGAACATGGTGTTCGACGGAAGCACGCCGTTCACGCCCGCGGCAACTTCGCGCTCTCCGAAAACCGCCTACGGACGGATGAAGGCCGAGGCCGAGGAGCGGCTGCTGGCCCTCGGCAGCGGCACGACGGTCGTCCGGCTCACGAAGGTGATTGGCCGCTCGCTGCCTGTCATCGACCGCTGGCGCGAGTCCCTCGGCCTTGGTGAGCCGATCCAGCCGCTCGCGGATCTCGTGATCGCCCCGGTGTCGCTCGACCTCGCCACGACGGTGATTGCCGCTGCGACTCGCAAGCCACTGGGCTCGATCCTGCAGGTCTCCGCAAATGCTGACATTTCCTACGCCGACGTCGCTGCCCGGCTGGCCGAACGCTGGGGGGCAGCGTCCGACCTGGTGCGGCCGGCGACCGCGGCCGACCTCGGACTCGCGCTCGAGCATCTGCCCGCCCACACCACGCTCGACGCCTCGGCCGTGCGGGATAAACTCGGCATCGCGCCTCCCGACCCGTGGGCGGCGATCGACGGGGTGGCACGATGACGACGACGGCGGTCGGCGAGGCGGCGTGCAGCATTTGCAAAACCGGCGCGCTCGAGGAGTTGATCGAGTATCGCAACCTCCGGCGCGTGACGTCGGACTGTCGAGCATGGCCGGCCGGCGGCCGCATCGGCGTGTGCCGTGCGTGCGGCGCCGTGCAAAAGCCTGCCGACGAGGTGTTCCTCGCCGAAATCGACGACATCTATCGCTCGTACACCATCTACCACCAGGCAGCCGGCGCCGAGCAGGCCGTGTTCGAACAGTCGTCGGGTCTGCCGGCATCGCGATCCGTCAGGCTTCTCGACACGTTTCGGCACCATGCCAACCTCGCACCCACCGGTCGGATGCTCGACGTGGGCTGCGGCAACGGGGCAACCCTGCGGGCCTTCGACCGCGTGGCCCCCGGCTGGACGAAGGCCGGCACGGAGTTCGACGCCAAGTACCGGGCCGAGGTCGAGTCGATTCCAAACACGGAGCCGCTGCACGTCGGCCCCGTCGAAAATGTGCCAGGATCCTTCGACGTGATCACGATGATCCATGTGCTCGAGCACATCGTCGATCCCATCGCCGTGCTCGAGACGCTGCGCGGCAAACTTGCCCCCGGCGGACTGCTGCTCATCGAGGTGCCCCACCATCCGGCCAATCCCTTTGAACTCCTGATCGCAGACCACCGCACCCACTTCACCGCCGATTCGATGACGCGGGCCCTTGTGGCGGCGGGATTCGAGGTCGTGTCGGTGGCCGAGGATTGGATTCCCAAGGAACTTTCCGTGGTCGCGCGCCCGGCACAGGCTGCGCTTCAGGCCCCGCCACGGAGAGACGCCGCCGTTGCCCGAGCGCGAGTTGCCCAAAGCCTCGCGTGGCTCAGCGGGACGGCCAACCGCCTTCGATCCCTCGGCAGAGACGGCCCCGTAGGCCTGTTCGGCACATCGATTGCCGGCACGTGGCTCGCCGCCGAGGCCGCCGGTCGCATCGCCTTCTTCGTTGATGAGGATCCGAATCGTGCGGGTAGCACCTATCTGGGCAAGCCCGTCTATGCACCGGCGAACGTTCCGCCAGGCAGCCGCGTGTTCGTCGGCCTGCCCCCTGCCGTGGCCACCGGCATCTGCTCCCGGCTCGCACGGGCGGGCGTGGAATTCATCCCCCCGGGATAACTCGCTCATGAACACCGCCCTGCTCGCTACCGGCGTCTTCGCCACAGCCTTCGTCACGCACCTCGCCTGGTGGCGAATCCGCCTGCCGAGGCGGCAGACCGCCGCCCTGCTCGGCCTGTTCTTCGCCGTACTGGTCGCCTGGCTGGCCGTGTCGCACTTCATGCCGGGCCGGTGGTTCACCGCCGCCGACCGCTGGGAGGCAATTCACGTGGCCGTATTCCATACAGCCTGCACGCTTGCCTACGTGGTCGCCTACTCCGCCCTCGAACACCGCAGCCCCAGCATGACGCTGCTTGTGACCGTGGCGGACGCCGGCGATGCCGGGTGCTCCCCCGACGAACTCCGCGGGCTGCTCGCCGGGGCGAGCCCAGTCGAAGTGCGGCTCGACGCGATGGTGCACGACGGCATGGTCGCCCGCGATGGCGACGGCTTCCGGCTCGCGGCGAAGGGCAGGGCATGGGCCACCGTGCTCTCCGCCTGGCGCCGGCTCCTCGGCATGCCCCCGGGAGGCTGAACCATGGCCGACCACCGCGCGATCGTGGCCCTCGCTCCGGTCATCGGGCTCGCCGTGTATTGCGTGGGCCACGTCGTGGCCGCGCGGCTCATCCGCGGCCGCAACCCCTATCCCTCGCTCGCGCTCGGCGCCGTGATGGGCCTCATCGCCACGGTGGTGATCACGCTCGTGGCCTGCATGCGAAGCGGTGATTCCTTCACCGACACGCTCGCCCTCACCGCCATGAACATGGTCGCCTCGCTGGGATTTGCCTTCGGCTACTTCAACTTTGTAAATCTCACGGTCGCCTCGCTGCGGATTCGGATCCTCGAGGAACTCGCCGACTCGGACGGCTGGCTGCCCCGCGCCGCGCTCCTCGAACGCTACGGCACCGGCAGCGTCGCCGACATCCGGCTTGAGCGCCTTGTCGGCGGTGGCCACCTCGTGGAGCGGAACGGGCGGCTCTATACGGGGCGTTTGCAATTCCTCGTGGTCGCACGCATCTTTGATGCGGTGCGTGCACTTATTTTTGGCTCCAATCGAACCGCCCCATGACGTCCCTCACGCCCGAACTCACCCACGACTGCGATCTCTCGCTGTTCGTGGCCTGCTACAACGAGGAGGAGGGAATCGTTCCCACCCTCGAGACGGTCGTGGCCGCTGCGACCGAGGTGGGGATCAGCTACGACATCGTGATCATCGACGATTGCTCGACCGACCGCTCGGTCGAGGTGATCCTCAAATACCTCGAGGCCCACCCCGACCTGCCGATCACGCTCTACGTAAACGAGGTCAATCTGGGGGTCGGGTCGAATTACGCCGAGGGGGCGTTCCGCTGCCGCGGCAAGTACTACCGGATGATCTGCGGCGACAACGTCGAGTCGAAAGACACGCTCGTCTCGATCTTCAAACGGATCGGCGAGGCCGACATGATCATCCCGTATCCGGCGGATACGACGTTTCGCGGGCCGTTTCGCCGCGGCGTCTCCCGAGCCTTCACGCTGCTCATCAACCTCCTGAGCGGCTACCGGATCCGCTATTACAACGGCCTGGCCGTGCACTTCCGCTACAACGTGATGCGCTGGCACTCGAATTCGCATGGATTCGGATTCCAGGCCGACCTCATCACGCGGCTCCTCGATCTCAAGGCGACCTACATCGAGATCCCGGTCTATCCCAACGAACGGGCCGCCGGCGCCACGAAGGCGTTCAAGTTTCGCAACATCTGCTCCGTCGGGCACACGCTGCTCGAAATCTGGCTGCGCCGGCTCGGGAAGCTCGTGTATCCCGCAGCCACCCGCCGCCCGCTCGATGAACTGCGGGTGTATCGCGCCGGCGACCGTGCACCGCATATGACAAGAACGATCACCGAGACGGGGTCTGGCGGACATTCCCCGGCGTCTTGAACCCGCCGCCTCTTGAACGGCCGCCATGCAGACCACCGACTTCCTCGTGATCGGCGGCGGGATTATCGGCGTGGCCGTGGCCCGGGAGCTGCGGCGGCGGCACCCTGGCGCGGCCGTCACCGTGCTCGAAAAGGAGCCCGCCGTCGGCCGCCACGCCAGCGGCCGCAACTCGGGCGTGCTCCATGCCGGCTTTTACTACTCGGCCGATTCGCTCAAGGCACGCTTCACCCGCGACGGCAACGCCGCCCTGCGAGACTACT
Source organism: Planctomycetia bacterium (assembly GCA_046090365.1). GTDB lineage: Bacteria > Planctomycetota > Planctomycetia > Pirellulales > UBA1268 > RGVT01. The sequence goes on along the minus strand of JBJSZP010000506.1, from coordinate 2,738 downwards.
GCCGCGCGAAGGGCCTCCCGCTCAACCAGTGCGGCAAGCTCGTGGTGGCCCGCACCGCCGCCGACCATCCGCAGATGGACGAACTCCTCCGCCGTGGAGCCGCCAACGGCGTGACGCTCGAGAGCGTGTCCGAGGCAGAGGCCCGGAAAATCGAGCCGCGTGTAAAAACCTGCGAGCGGGCGATCTGGTCGCCCAACACCGCCACGGCCGATCCTGCCGCCGTGATCGCCGCGATGCGGAGCGACGCCGAACGCGAGGGCGTGACGTTCGCCCTCGGCACGGCCTTCCGCCGCCGCCGCGGCAACGAGGCCGAGACGTCGCAGGGCCGCTGGTCGGCCGGCTACGTCGTCAACACGGCCGGCCTCCACGCCGACCGGATCGCGCGGCAGTTCGGCTTCTCCGAGCACTACACGATCCTTCCCTTCAAGGGCTTGTACCTCTACAGCGACGAGCCGGCAGGCGCGCTCCGCACCAACATCTATCCCGTGCCCGACCTGCGGAATCCCTTCTTGGGCGTGCACTTCACCGTCACGGTGGATGGCCACGCCAAGATCGGCCCCACGGCGATCCCGGCTTTTTGGCGCGAGCACTACGCCGGCCTCTCGGGCTTCAGCCTCCGCGACCTCGCCGAGATCGCGTGGCTGCAACTGGGGCTGCTCTTCGCGGCCGGTTTCGAATTCCGCCGGCTCGCCTGGGAGGAACTCGCGAAGTACGACCGAACGCACCTTGTGTCGCTCGCGGGCCGGCTGGCCGAGGGCGTGCGGCCGGAGGACTATCGCCGCTGGGGCCGGACGGGCATCCGGGCCCAACTGCTCGATACCCGCACCCGGAAACTGGAAATGGACTTCGTGCTCGAGGGCGACGACCGCTCGCTGCACGTGCTCAACGCCGTGTCGCCTGGCTGGACCTGCTCGATCCCATTTGCCGCGTACGTCGTGCATGAGATCGAGCGGCGGAGGAGGTAGCGCGTGGTACGATGTGGCCCGTAATTCAGACCCCGTCGCTTCCGCTCCGGGCTTTTTGGGGACCAATGAGGAATTGTCGTGATGCTGAATAGTCAACAGGGGGATCGGCTGCGAACGTGGGGGCCGCTCGTGCTCCTGCTCGCGATCGTGGCGCTCGCGTGGTGCACCGGCAACGGCCGCTGGTCGCCCGCGTCGTGGGGGGTGCCCACCGCCTACCTCGAGCCTGACAAGGGCGACGTCGTCCACGCCCTCGCGATGATGAAGGCCGTCGGCGACGGCGAGTTCGTGCCGCTGGCCTGGAAGAAGGTCGACGCCCTCGGCGCGCCCAACACGGCCAACTGGAACGACTGGCCGCTCGTCGAGGAACTGCTCGTCGCGTTCTACGGTCTGCTCGGCCGGCTCTTCGGCCTCTTCGGCGGCCTCAACGTGGGCACGATCGTCGCCCACCTCTCCGCCGCGGCAGCGTTTTACGTCGTGGCCCGGTGGGAGGACTGCGATCTGCCCTGGGCGTTTCTCGCGGCGCTGGCCTACGGACTGGCTCCCTTCATCTTCGCCCAGTCGCCTTTTCACATCACCACGGAATATGTGTGGCATGTGCCGCTGTTCCTGCCGATCTGGCGCTGGATCGCCACCGAGCCGGGGATCGCGTGGGGCTCGCGCCGCTTCTGGTTTGCCGTCGCCGTGGGATTCATCTCCGGGCTGCAGAGCCCCTACTGGACCAACATCCTCTGCCAGCTCACGCTGCTCGGCGCGGGCATCATGGTTTGGCGGAACGGGTCGTGGCCAGCCTTCAAGTCGGCCCTGGCCGTGATCGGGGCGGCCGCCGTCGCCTTCGCCCTCATGAACCTCGACACGTGGACCTACCGGCTCACGGAGGGCCCGAATCCCGGGGCGCTCTCGCGCGAATACAAGTGGATGGAGATCTACGGGCTCAAACTCGTCGATCTCGTGATCCCGCCTGCGACGCATCATTCCGACGCCTTCGCGGCATTCGCGATCAAGCACAAGATCGGCGACCCGGCCCGGGGGATCCCGCCCGCGTCGCCGCTGCAGGACGAGGGGTCGTATCTCGGCATCGTCGGCCTCCTCGCCCTCGGGTGGCTCGTGTGGACGGCGGTGTCCGACGCGGTGAAGGGGCGAGCCAACGAGATCCCGCTCGCCGCCTGGCAGGTGCTCTGGATCGTGCTCTGCTTCACGACCGGCGGCTTGAACGCCATCCTCGGCGCGTTCGGGTTTACGCTGTTTCGCACGGGGCAGCGCTACAGCATCGTGATCCTGGCCATCGCCCTGCTCTACGCCGCGCAGCGACTCACGGCGTGGCAGCGAAAGGCGGCGGCCGGCACGCCTGCCGAGCAGCTGCGGATCGTCGTGGCCACGGCGGCCGCCGCGCTCGGCCTGCTCATCCTCTGGGACCAGGTGCCGCGGGCCCCCTCGCAGGAGCAGACGGCCACGCTCGCCCGGCAGGTGGCGGCTGACCGCGAGTTCACCGGCAAGATGGAGGCGGCGCTGCCCGCGGGAGCGATGGTGTTTCAGATGCCCGTGATGGAGTTTCCGGAGTCGCCGCTCCCGGGCGTGCCGTCCTACGACCACTTCCGGCCGTATCTTTTCAGCAAAAACCTGCGTTTCTCCTACGGCTCGATGAAGGGCCGCGAACGCGAACGCTGGCAGCCGGCCGTGCAGGGGAAGCTCTTCGAGGGGGCAACGCTCGACCAGAAGGCGGGGATCATCCGCGTGAACGAGGCCAACGCCAAAGCCGCCGTCGACGAGCTCAAG
>JBJSZP010000505.1:0-6037 GCA_046090365.1 Planctomycetia bacterium | reverse complement strand
ACGAGCCGGGGCTCCACGTGCTTGGGAAGCGTGCGATTGGCGACGGCGTGGTGCACGAGGGCCCGCGCGAGGGCGCATTCCTTGACGCTGCTCTTCGCCCAGTGGATCACCTCCGTCGTGAGCACGGAGCGGATGCCGGTCTCCTGGCAGAAGCCGAGGAGCAGCGTGTTGATGCCGGCGGAATCGACGTCGGTGAGCTCCGTGAGGTTGCCGATCCCCATCATCATCTCGGCGTCGGGATGGCGGCTGCGCACGTCGAGGTAGCGGCCGAGGCTCGCGGCGAACCCGAACCCGATCGGCTCGAGCACCGGATCGAGCCGGTGCCGCACCCCCGCGGCGGCGAGCCTTGCGATCGTGTCGTCGAAGCCGGCCAGCGTGGCCGGCACGTCGGGCACGGCGACGACCTCGCAGCCCCAGTCGGCGGCGGCGGCCACGTTCGTCGAGTTGACGGAGAGCACGAGGCTCGCCCCGGCCCGCACGGCGGCGTCGATCTCCGCCGCATCGAAACTGTCGATCGACACGGCGAAGCCTTCGTCGACGAGCATCCTCACGGCGTCGCCCACGCCGGCCCACGTGCTGCCCGGGTCGCAGCCGACATCGATCCGGTCGGCGCCATCGGCCACGAGCCGGCGGGCCTCGGCGAGGAGCGCGGGCCGCGCGAGCCGGGGGGCGTGGTTGATCTCGGCGATGATCTCGATGTCGTGGGCCCCGTAGTTCTCGAGGTCGCGCGACTGCTGGCCGAAGAACTCGTCGAGGCGGCGCAGGTCCTCCGGCCCGCGCTCGACGGGCACGTCGGTCACGCCGCGAAACACGTCGAGCGGCCCGCTGCAGGCGCCCGGCAGGATCACGCGGGTGGTGCCCGCCGGCACCGCGAGGCGACGGGCGATCCAGGGCGTGGTCATGAGGGCGGCCACGGTGATGTTGAGCACCTGCACCGTGGCCTCGAAGCCCACGCGGGGCGCGAGGGCCTCGAGCACGTGCCGCAGCGAGTGCTCCGCGAGTTTCCCGGTGACGAAGTGGATGCGTTCGCGGGGCGTGGTCACGGGGCGGGCCGGAAGAGCGTGCGGGGGCTGCGGATGGTCGAACGCAGGGTATTGTAAGCGAGGCCGGCGACGGGGCGTCGCGGCCGCAGCACCCGGCAGCCACCCGCGATGATTCTCGAAGGCCTCGTCACCACCTGCGACGCGAAAGGGCGGATGCACCTGGCCGCGATGGGGCCGGAGGCCGACGAGGCCGACGTGGCCCGCGGCACGATCGCGCGGCTCGTGCTCAAGCCGTTCGCCACGAGCCAGACGGCGACGAATCTCGCACGGCTCGGGGCGGGGGTGTTTCATGCGGTCGATGACGCGCTCCTGATCGCGCGGGTCGTGACGGGCGCGGCGGGCCCGCCGCCCGTGGCCCGGCCGGCGTCGGCCGTGCGGGGCTGGGTGCTCGCCGACGCCTGCCGGGCGTTTGAATTCGAGATCGCAGCGGCCGACCGCTCGGGGGAGCGGCAGCGGCTCGAGGCCCGCGTCGTGGCGACGCATGAAGGGCGGCCGTTCGTGGGGCTCAACCGGGCGACGCACGCCGTCGTGGAGGGGGCGATCCTTGTCACGCGCGTGCACCTTCTCGGCGCCGACGAGGTGCGGCGGCGGCTGGCCGACCTCGCCGTGCTCGTGGAGAAGACGGGGGGCGAACGCGCACGAGAGGCGTTTCGGCTGCTCGAGGGACAGGTGGACGACACGACAGGCTGAAGCCTGTCGTACGGCGCCCCTTCGCGCGTCGGCGTCGCGCGAGTCTACTCATCGCATGGCCGATGAACCCCGCTCGCCGAGCCGTCCGGCCCGCACCGTGGAGGTGCGGGCGCCGGCGCGGCTCCACCTCGGCATGCTCTCGTTCGGCAACCCCGCCGTGAGGTCGTTCGGCGGCGTCGGCGTGATGGTCGACCGCCCCCACGCGCACGTGCGCCTGCGCCGGGCCGAGGCGTTTCTCGGCCGCGGTCCGCTCGCCGAGCGGGCCGTGCAGTTCGCCCGCGACGCCGCGGCCGCCTGGGGCCTCGATGCCCGCTCGGCCGCCGAGATCGACGTGCTCGCGACGCCGCGGGCCCACGTCGGCCTCGGCAGCGGCACGCAGCTCGCGCTCGCCGTCGCGGCAGGCATGCGCCAGCTCTACCGCACGCCGGCGGCAGACGAGGCTCCCCGCATCGGCCCGAGCGACGACGACCGCTTTTTCGAGACGGCCGACGTCCTCGAGCTCGCGCGGGCGGTGGGCCGGGGACGGCGATCGTGCGTGGGGATTCACGGATTCAGCCGCGGCGGCCTGATCGTCGAGGCAGGGCGGTTCGTGCCGGCGCGGCCGGGTGCCGCGGGCGATGAGTTGTCGCCGATGGTCGCCCGCGTGCGGCTGCCGTCGGCCTGGCGCTGCGTCGTGATCGTGCAACGCGACTCGATCGGGCTCTTCGGCGAGCCGGAGAAGCGGGCGTTCGAGGAGCTGCCGCCGGTGCCGCGCGAACTGGCGGCGGAGCTCGCGCGGGTGGCGCTCATGGAGATCATGCCCGCGGCCGTGGAGGGAAGGTTTGCGGACTTTTCGCAGGCAGTGCGCCGCTACGGCGAACTCGCCGGGGAGCCCTTCGCCCCGGCGTCGGACCGGCTGCCGCACGCCGCCTCGACGAAGCACCTCATCGAGTTGCTCGGGGAACTCGGCATCGAGGGCGTGGCCCAGAGCAGCTGGGGGCCGGCGGTGATGGCCTGCTGCGAGTCGCTCGAGGCGGCCGGGGCGCTCGTGGAGCGGTTCGACGCGCTCAAACTCCTGCCGCAGTACGAGCCGGTGATCGCACGGTTCGACACGCAAGGCGCGGTGCTGCGCGTCGTGGAGTAGCCACGGTCACGTGAGCAGGCCGTAGTCGCGGAGTGCGCCGCGGAGTTTGTCGGCGAGCGCGGGCTCGAGGGGCACGAGCGGCAGCCGCACCTCGCCCGTGTCGCGGCCGAGCATCGCCATCGCGCTCTTGATCGGGATCGGGTTGCTCGCGAGGCCGAGGAGGTCGCGGCAGAGCGTAAACAGCTTGCGGTGCAGGGCCCTGGCCTTCGCGAGGTCGCCCGCGTCGAAGGCGTCGCACAGGGCCTTCATGTCGGCCGGCACGATGTTGCCCACGACCGAGATCACGCCCCGGCCGCCGATCGCGAGCAGGGGCAGCGTGAGGCTGTCGTCGCCCGAGAGCACGGTGAGGTCGGTGGCGGCGAGCACTTGCGAGGCCTGGTCCATCGAGCCGGTGGCCTCCTTCACCATCGCGATCCCGGGCAGGCCGGCCAGCCGCAGGATCGTCTCGGGCTCGATGTTGCGGCCGGTGCGGGCGGGGATGTTGTAGACGCAGATCGGGATGTCGACGCTCTCGGCGATCGCCTTGAAGTGCTCGTAGAGGCCCTGCTGCGTGGGGCGGTTGTAGTAGGGGCCGACGACGAGCGCCGCGTCGGCGCCCGCCTTCGCGGCATACTTCGTGAGCCGCACCGCCTCGGCGGTGGAGTTGCTCCCCGTGCCGGGCATTACGAGCATCCGGCCGGCGGCGGCGTCGATCGTTTCCGCGATCACCCGCTCGTGCTCCTCATGCGAGAGCGTGGGGGATTCGCCCGTCGTACCCACCGGGCAGAGGCACTTCACGCCGGCTCGGGCCTGGAAGTCGACCTGCTCGCGGAGGCGGGCGTAGTCGATGCGGCCGTCGCGGAAGGGCGTGACGATCGCGACCGACAGTCCGGAAAACTTCTCCGCTCGCGTGGGCATGGTGGGCGCTGCTCCTTGCCGGAAATGATGCCGCCCGGTTTTCAAAACCCGCGCGGTGCGGCGAGAATACGGATTCGCCACGGGCGCGGCAAAGGGTGCCGCCGCCACGGGCGGGAAAGCGACCGGGAGGACGGCGTGCGGGAGTCGGGCAGGGCACCGGTCGGGCGTCGGCCACGCGCGGGAGCGGTGGAAGCGGCGGCGCGAATCCAAGCGGAGGCGCGAATGCACGCGACGGGCGGCAGCGATGCGCCGGTCGGCGTGGTGCTCGGCACGGGCCTCGGCGGCCTAGCCGACCGGCTCGAAAACGCCTGGGCGATCGACTCCCGCGACACGGGCTGGCTGGCGTCGAGCACGGCCACGGGGCATCGCGGCCGCGTGGTCTGCGGCAGGCTGCGTGGCCGGCCCGTCGTGGCGCTCCAGGGCCGCGTGCATGCCTACGAGGGCTTTCCGGCCGAGACGCTCACTCGCGGCATCGAGCTCCTCGCCGCGCTCGGCGTGCGCACGCTCCTGCTCACGAACGCCTCCGGCGGCCTCCGGCCCGACATGCAGAGCGGGGAACTGCTCGTGATGAACGATCATCTCGATTTCGTTGGCGGTCCGTGGGGCGAGGCGCTCGACTCGGCCGAGGGAACGCCCGCGCATCCGGCGGGCTGCTGGTATCGGCCGGCGCTCGTCGGGCGCGTGCTCGCCGCCGCGTGGGCGGCCGGGGCGCCGGCGAGGCAGGGCGTGTATGCCTACCTGCTCGGGCCGAGTTACGAGACGCGGGCGGAATATCGGATGCTGCGGGTGATGGGAGCCGACGCCGTGGGGATGTCGACGGTGCCGGAGGTGGTGGCCGGCAACCTGCTCGGCCTCGACGTGGCGGCCGTGTCGGTGGTCACGAACGTGGCCCGGCCCGACGCTCCCGAACTCACCGACGCCGAGGAGGTGATCCGGCTCGCGGCCGACGCGGCCGAGGGCGTGTGGACGATCCTCGGAGCCCTGGCGGATCGCCCCTGATGCGCGTGCTGCTCACCAACGACGACGAGATCGACGCTCCCGGCCTCGCCGCGCTCGAGGAGGCCTGCCGCTCGTGGGCCTGCCGCGCGATCGTGGTGGCGCCGAAGGAGCCGCATTCCGGCTGCGGCCACCGCGTCACGACCGACCGGCCGCTCGTGCTCGAGCAGGTGGGGCCCGACCGCTACCACGTCGACGGCACGCCGGCCGACTGTGTGCGGCTGGCGCTCGCGACGCTCTTCGCCGGCGAGGGCGGGCCCGACTGGGTGCTCTCCGGGATCAACGCGGGGGGCAATCTCGGCGTCGACATCCACCACTCTGGCACCGTGGCCGCGGCCCGCGAGGCGGCGCTGCATGGGCTGCCGGCGCTCGCCGTGTCGCACTACCACCGGCGCGAGACGCCGATCGACTGGCAGCGGGCGGCGGCCTGGATGCGGGCCGTGCTCGCCGACGTGGTGCCGCGGCCGCTCGGGCCGGGCGAATTCTGGAACATCAACTTCCCGCATCCGCCGGACGCCGCGGGGCACGCGGTGCCCGAGTTCGTCGACTGCGTGATCGACCCGTCGCCGCTGCCGATCGGCTACGAAAGCGACGCCGACGGCTGGCGGTATCGGTCGCGCTACCACGAGCGGGCGCGGGTGCCGGGGGGCGACGTGGCCACGTGCTTCGGCGGGAAGGTCGCCGTGTCACGGGGCCGCGTGGTGTGACGCGACGTCGATGTCGAACACGCGCACCTGCGCCCAGTTGGGCGCCTGCTCGGCGATGAACTGATTGTGGCGTTCGGCCGTCTGGTAGGCGTCGTGCGCGGCCCGCGATTCAAACACGATCTCGAGCGCGACGTCGAAGCTGCGGTCGTTCACGTGCCGGTCGTAGGGGGCGAGGGTGCCCACGGCGAACGACACCGTGCCCGGGTGGCCGGTGAGGTATTTCTCGCAGGCCGCGAGCAGGGCCTGCACCGCGGCGGGGGAGCGATCCTTGAGCGAGAAGTAGACTGCGTGGGAGAGCACCGCGATCACCCGGTTTGCGGCCCGCGGGCGGCCTGGCTGGGCGAGGTCGCCTCGGCCGTCGCCGCCTCGCCGGGCCGGCGCGGCACGGCCGGCCCGATGATCTCCACCACCTCGACGTCGTCGAGCATCTCCTGCTCCTCGAGCGCCTTGGCGAGGGCGTCGAGCTTGCCGCGGTTGTCGGAGAGGAGCTTCGTGGCCCGGTCGGCGGCCTCATTGAGCATCCGCGTCACCTCGTCGTCGATGATCTGCGCGGTGTGCTCGCTGAACTCGCGCTGCTCGTA
>JBJSZP010000504.1:0-11041 GCA_046090365.1 Planctomycetia bacterium | reverse complement strand
ATCCTGCCCTCCGCTCACTCGTTGCTGGCCGCGTTTTCGCCATCCATGGCTTCACTTGCCAGCAACGCCGGCTCCATAGCACGGGCAGCCCCGAGCCGAGGCGCTCCCACGAGTTTTACAGCACGTCGGCCCAGAGCGAGTCGGAGACGAGGAGCCCTTCGCGGGTGAGCCGCACGCGGCGGCCGTCGTCGGTCGCGAGGCCACGTGCGAACCAGCGGGCGATGGCTGGGCCGGCGATCGCGTCGAGTTCGAAGCCACTGGCTGCACGGAATGCGTCGCGGTCGATGCCGTCCCGCCGACGCAATCCCACGACGAGCCGCTCTCTCGCCGCTTCCTCGGCGGTCATCGCGTCGATCTCGCCGCGGGCGTCGTCGCCCGTGAGCACCCTGCTCATCCAAGCCGTCGTGCTGCGATGGTTCGTGGTCCGCGTGCGACCGTCGAACCGTGCCGCCCCGGGACCGAATGCCTCCCACGGCCGGCAGTCCCAGTAGGTCTCGTTGTGGCGGCACCGGCAGCCGGGCCTCGCGAAATTCGACACCTCGTACTGCTCGTATCCGGCCGCTTCCAGGCGGTCGATCGTGAGTTCGAACATCGCCCGCTCGGCCGATTCGTCGACCGGGCGCAGAATCCCTTTCCGCCGCATCGATTCGAATGCCGTGCCCTTTTCCCAGGTGAGGCAATACACCGACACATGCCCGCAGCCGAGCGACGTGATCGCGTCGAGATCGCCCGCGACGTCGTCCGGCGACTGCCCCGGAGCGGCGGTCATCAGATCGACGTTGATCGCCAGGCCGGCGGTGGCGAGCCGTGACACCGCGGCCCGCACGTCGTCCGGCGCGTGGTCGCGATCGAGCACGCGGAGCGTGGAGGCGTCGAGCGACTGCGCCCCGAGGCTTATTCGCGTCACGCCGCAGTCGCGGGCGGCCGCCACGAAGTCGTCGGTCACGTCGAGTGGATTGGCCTCGACGCTCACTTCGGCAGTGGTCACGGGCCGGAGCACGGGCGAGAGAATCGCAAAGAACCGGCGGAGGCCATCGGGGCCGAGATGCGACGGCGTGCCTCCGCCAAGGTAGAGCGTGTCGAGTTCGAGCGGCTCGTCCAGCCGCCGCAGCTCGCAGCCCACGGCGGCGAAGTACCGCTCGATCAGGTCGTCCCGTCCGGCCACGAGCGTGAAGTCACAGTAGCCGCATCGATGCCGGCAAAACGGCACGTGGACATAGGCATGACGGACGGGGAATGGCTGAACCGGAATCGGTCCCAAGATCTCGAAACCTCATGAGTTCATATTCGACTCGGGTGGGATGACTTGAAAGACTCAGCGAGGGGCTGCCCGTGCCCCGACAGCCGGGCTATGGGAGCAAGCGAAGCCTGGAGGGCGAAGCGAAGCGGACATGCAGAGAGCCGAGGCCTGGAGGGCCGAGGCGAACGTCCAGCGAGAGGGTCTGGGCAGTCACGAGCCGGCGCGCATTCAATGAAGGCATGACAGGCTGAAGCCTGTCCTACGGGGCGGGCTGCGTGAGGTCGGCGGCGGTGGGAGGTTGGCCGACGAGCTTGCGGAGGGCGGCGGCTTTGATTGCGGCCGAGGGCTCGCCTTCGCGTTCGTGGCCCGGGGCCGAGCCGAAGATGATCGTGCGCGAGTCGGGGCCGACGAGTTCCCAGCGGCGGGCGCCGGCGTGGAGCACGGGGCGGCATTCGACGAGGCCGAGGGCTTTCCAGTCGGGGCCGATCACGCTGGCGACGAGGGCGCCCTCCTCCACGATGGGGTCGCCCCAGCGGGCGCCTTCGGGGCCCTGCGGGCTCGACTCGATGCCCGCGAGCCGCGGGTATTCGGCTGCGGCCTCGGCGGTGAAGTCGTTGCTCGGGAGCACGACCGATTCGGCGTCGACGGCGAGCAGGCCGCCCTTCACCGCCACCATGGCGGCCGGCTCGCGGCACACGACCTCGACGACCGCCGCCGCCGGATGGGAGAGCCGCACGCTGGCCACCCGCTTCACCCACGGGTGCGTGTCGAAGGCGCGGGCGAGCCGGTTGGCGAGCTCCGGGTCGGTGAGCGGCAGGCCGCGGTCGAGGCTCGCGGCCTTGAGCGCCTCGGCCTTCACGTCGGCATGCACCCACGGGGCGACGCCCTTGAGTTCGATGCGGGCGGGCTCGAGGAGGTTGTCGCCCGACCAGCCGACGGTGTCGCCGTGGTTCTTCCACAGCCAGGCCACGCCGGCCGCGGCCGCCAGCACCACGGCGAGGGCGCCGAGCCCGGCCCGCCGCCGCGCGAGAAACTCTCCCAGCCCCGACTCGGTCGAGGAGGAAGCCGGCTCCTGCCTGCGGCGCTGGGATAGGCTCATGGCGGGCCGCTCACCACAGCTCGATCTGCGGGGCGAGCTCGACGCCGAGCCGCTCGCGGACCCGCGCCCGCACCGCCTCCACGAGGCCGCGCACGTCGTCGCTCGAGCAGCCCGGATGGGCGACCACGTAGTTGGCGTGCGCGGAGTAGACAGTCGCCTCGCCCACCCGCATGTCGCGGGCTCCCGCCTGGGCCACGAGCGACTCGGCCGTGGTCCCGAGCGGATCCTTGAACATCATCGCCACGCTGCGGATGCCGGAGGGCTGCTCCGACCGCTCCACGATCCATTCCTTTTGCATCCGCTTCGTGAGCTGGGTGGGGTGCTCCTCGTCGAGTTCCAGCCTGCAGCCGATCACGATGCCGTCGTCGAGATTGCTCCAGCGCGAGCCGAAGGCGAGCCGCTTGCCGCTGCGCTCCTCGACCTCGCCCGATGGCAGCATGATCCGCACGGAGCGCACGCGGCCGCCGATGTCGCCGCCGTGCCCCTCGGCGTTGCCCACGAGCGCGCCGCCCACGGTGCCCGGCACGCCCACGAGCGTCTCGAGCCCCGAGAGCCCGGCCTGCACCGCCGCCGACACGAGGTGCACGAGCTTCGCGCCGGCGCCGGCCACGATCGCCGGCCGCTGCACGTCGATCGCGCAGAACGCCGGGGCGGAGAGCCGCACCACCATGCCCGGGAATCCCGTGGCCGGCACGAGGATGTTCGACCCGCCGCCGATCACCCGCAGCGGGATGCCCCGCTCACGGCAGCGGTTCACGAGCCTGGCGAGGGCGTCGACGTCGACGGGCTCGCAGAAGAAGGCCGCAGCCCCGCCGATGCCGAGCCAGGTGTGGTGCGCGAGAGGCTCGCGGCACGAGACGGCGATCGCGAGGTCGTCGAACGGCGTTTCAGACGGAGTGGTCGGCGGGCGGTCTTTCATCGACGGGCAATCCTCTCGAGCGACCGGCCCATTCTGCCCTGCCGCTCGCCCCCGCGCCAACGCGGCGCAGGCTCAGGCCGCCCGCCGCCGTCCCCACGTCGGCGGGTGCACCACCTGGAGCCAGCCGTCGACGAGCGTCGCGAGCGGCCCGATGGCCGCGGGGTCGCCATCATCACCGGGGCCGAACGGATCGCCACCCGCCGGCGGCCGTCCGAGCACGAGCACGCAGTCGCCCGCGCGGGCGCGCGACAGCATCCGGTCGAGCCGGGCATACGCGGCCACCGCCTCGGCATCGGCATCCTCGGCGAGCACCGTCGCCGGCACCACGAGCGTGTCGTTGCACCACCGCGAGGCCCGCTCCACGAACAGCGGCGCGGGATCGAGCCGGGCCGCCGCCTCTTCCTCCGCGACGAGCAGGAGCCGGCCGGGCGTGAGGCGGCGCAGGCTCGAGAGCGTGGCCGCGAGGGCATGGCCCGTCGTCGCCTGATCCACAAACACAGCCGCATGCTGGCCGCGGTCGATCCGCTCGAGCCGGCCCGGCACGTTTCCCGCGGCCTCGATGCCCCGGCCGATGCGTTCGAGCGGGATGCGAAACCGCAGGCCGACGGCCGCGGCGAACAGGGCGTCGCGCACAAACGAGGCCGTCGGCGGCCCGACGTGCACCGCGGCCGCATGCCCGCCCGCATTCAGGACCACGGTCTGGCCGTGGAGCGACCGCTCCACCGGCAGGGCCGACACGTCGGCCCGCGCCGAAAGCGCCGCGGTGAGCGTGGGCCCGCGGTGGCGGCAGGCGAGGCGCCGCACCCGCGGATCGTCGGCGTTGACGACAAGGCATCCATCGGCTGGCAGGCTCTCGAGGATCCGGCCGGTGATGGCGCGGTAGGCGGCCGTGGTTCCGTGCGCCTCGGCGTGGGCCGCGGCGAGGCTCGTCACTACGACCGTGCCGCACGTCACGCCGGCGAGCGCGTGCCCGGCGAGCATCCGGCTCGACACCTCGATCACCGCGTGCGTGCATCCGGAGGCCACGAGCCGGCGGAGCCAGCCGGCCAGCACGTCGGGCCGGGCGAGGTCGGCAGGCTCGGGAAGCGTGTCGTCGGCGTCGAGGCAGCCGAGGTCGGAGAGCACGCCCACGCGCAGCCCCGCCTCCGCGAGGACCGACGCCGTCAGCCAGGCCGTCGTCGTCTTGCCGCTCGTGCCCGTGACGGCCACGATCTTGAGCGTCCGGGCCGGATCACCGGCGCAGGCATGGGCGAGGCGGGCGAGCGCCCAGGCGGAGTCGGGAACGAGGCACAGCGGAACGCCGTGCGTGGGTACCATCCGCTCCGCGACGACCGCCGCCGCACCGTGGGCGATGGCCTGGGCCACGTCTTCGTGCCCGTCGCCGTCACCCGTCGCCTGCGCCACGAACACGTCGCCCGGCCGGCACGCATCGGCGTCGGCCGTGCAGCGGACCGCGAGCACGTCGTCGCAGCCCACGAACCGTGCCTTCGGCAGCACCGCGGCGAGCGACACGCCCGCGACGCCTTCCGTCCATTCCGCATCCATGAATCACGGCCTCCTGCCGATGCCTCGAACCGAGCCGTCGGTCATCCATGACCGCGACATCGGGCGAAATTGTGCGCGGCCGCGGAGGGCGGTCAATCCGCGTTTCGGGGCCGGGCGCGACTTTTTTCGGTCAACCCCAGAATCTGTTTCCCGTGCTTGCCCAGTCGACCCGGAGGGCCGTGTGGCCGCAGAGTGGCACTCTGCGGAATGCTGCCACAGGTGCAGATTGAACAATCTGCACCTACAGGGAACGCAAATGGGGTGCAGATTGAACAATCTGCACCTCCAGGGGGTATGACGGCGAGAACGGACGCCGATCCTACTCGGCAAGGCTTTCGAGGTGCTTGCGCACCAGGGCATTGCAGTTCACGGCGCCCCCTTCGAGGTGCGTGAGCCGGGCTGAGAGCGGCGCGGTGCGGGCGTCGCGGCGCAGGTCGGTGAGGTAGTCCTGGAGGATCTTCTTCCGCTCGGGCGTGGAGTGGAGCATCCAGTGCACCCAGCACCAGGCCTCTGCGTAGTGATCCTGCGAGAGTTCGCCAGCCGACTGGAGCGATTCGAGCCGCTCGAGGTCGATCCGCCAGGTTCCTTCGAGCAGCCGTCCGGCGAGGTGGGCGATGTGGTCGGCATGCCGCCCCTGCTCGCTGCGGGGCACCTCGAAATATTCGGCGATCCCCTCGTCGAGCCAGAGCGGCACGCTGGGCACGACGGCGTGCACGTAGCCGTGCGTCGTCTCGTGCCGCAGATCCTCCGCGATCCGATCCTGCCAGGGGGCGAACACGGCCAGCCGCGTGTCGGTCTCGATGAAAAACGCCCGCCGCACCGGGAATCCCGGAAAGTGCCGGCTCGCGAAGGCGTCGTAGCGGCCGTGGTCCTCGAACAGGTAGAGGTGCACCGGTTCGTCGGAGATCGGCAGGTCGAGCTGCTGGCTCACGTCGGCCCGCAGCGACTCGAGGTCGCGCACGAGCCGGTGCTGCTCCGCGAGCGGAAAGTCGGCATGGATCACGAGCTGGCCGGCGAGCACCTCCGAACGCCGCGGCAGCTCCGCCGCCGAGGCCCACCCCACGTTCGCCGCCGCGCGGCCAAGCTGCGTGTCGGAGAGCCGGGTGGGCGCGAGCAGGGCTACCTGCGCACAGCCCGCCAGGCCGATGCTCGCGGCGAGCAGGCTGGGAAGCAGGCGGCGGTCTGGGAGGGGGCGGAACATGCCCGGGAGGCTAGCGGCGTCCCGCGGCCCCACCAACCCCAGTCGGCGGCTGGCTTCCGGGGGTGTTCCGCTCCAGGCGGCGGAGCGTGCCCTCGAGGGCCTCGAGCACGAGCGGCCGGCCGAGCACCGCCCCGGCCCCGGCCCGCAGCGCCGCCTCGACGGAGTCGCCCCGCGGAAACGACTCGAGCAACACGACCCGCGTGTGCGGCCGGTTCGCCGAGAGCATCCGCAGCCAGGCCAGATCGTCGGGGCCGATCGCGACCACGTCCCACACGAGGAGCGGGGCCTCGAGGTCGAGCGGGGGCCGGCCGTGCGTCCGGCCCGCCACGCGGCGGCCGGCGAGGGCGAGCAGATCGGCGAGCCCGTCGAGGTCGCCGCCGCGGCCCGCCGCGATCCACACCGGCTGGTCGCGCGCCGGGTGGCCGAGGGCCGCGACGGCGTCGAGCGTTTCGAGCAGCCGTTCCTCGCGCCGTGCGGTGGCGGGCACGCCGAGGGCTCCCGCCCGGCCGGCCGCCCAGGCGGCAAGCCAGCATTCGAGCCGCCCCGGCAGGTCGTGCCAGGCCACCTCCTCGATGCCCGCGATCGTCGGGCCGCTCCGTCGCCGCCCCTCGCCGAGGCTCGTGGCCACGCCGATCACGGCGGCCAGCGGCCACCGTCGGGCGATCGCGACGATCTCTCCAGGCGACCAGCGGCCCGGCCGATCGGCCGCGAGCAGCACCAGGGCCGGCCGCCGCCCGGCCGCCGCCTCCCAGGCGAGCGCGCAGTCGACCGTCGCATGATCCACCAGTTCGAGCTGGCCATCGAGCGCGGCCCGCACAAACGCGAGCTCGTCGCCCGCGGTCGGCCCGATCCAGAAGCCACACGCCCGTGCCATGCCGCGATTACAGCAGT
The DNA here is from genome assembly GCA_046090365.1 of Planctomycetia bacterium. Taxonomy (GTDB): domain Bacteria; phylum Planctomycetota; class Planctomycetia; order Pirellulales; family UBA1268; genus RGVT01. Next base: position 4,146 of record JBJSZP010000504.1, on the reverse strand, counting down.
TCGCTCGCCAGATCGGCAAGCGCCGACCGCTCCCCCTTCTCGAGCGTCACGTGGGCGTAGATCGGCTGCCCCATCATCCGGTTGATCACGTAGGAGAGGCCGTTGGAGAGGGCGTCGAGGTACGGCTGGTCGATCTGGCACACGTCGCCCGTGAACACGATCTTCGTCCCCTCGCCGGCCCGCGTGATGATCGTCTTGATCTCGTGGGGCGTGAGGTTCTGGGCCTCGTCCACGATGAAGAAGATCCGCTGCAGGCTGCGGCCGCGGATGTAGGCCAGCGGCGTGATCTGGAGTTTCTCCGACTCGCGCATCTCCACGACGCGCTGCGCCGCCTGCGTGTTGTCGCCGCACTGGTGGCGGATCACGGTGAGGTTGTCGTAGAGCGGCTGCATGTAGGGATCGAGCTTCTCGCCGACGTCGCCCGGCAGGAAGCCGAGGTCGCGGTTGGAGAGCGGCACCACCGGCCGGGCGAGGAGGATCTGGCGGTACTTCTGCCGGCACTCGAGCGCCGCCGCCAGGGCGAGCAGCGTCTTGCCAGTACCCGCCGTGCCGGCGATCGTGACGAGCTTGATGTCGTCGTCCATCAGGGCCCGTAGGGCGAAGGACTGCTCGGCGTTGCGCGGCGAGATGCCGTAGCAGGTCTGCTTCTCCACGCGGGCAAACGCCCGGGCCGACGACCGGTAGGTGGCGAGGGCCGACTTGCTCCCGTTGCGGAGGATGAAGTTCTCATTGGCGAGCGGCTCGGGCACCTGGGCAAACTCGCCCGCCGGCACGCCCCCCTCCGCGTAGAACCGGTCGATCATCTCCGACTCGATCCCCTCCACCACGCGCTTGCCCGTGTAGAGCTTGTCGAAGCTCTCCACTTTGTCGGACGTGTAGTCCTGGGCCTTGAGCCCGAGCGACTTGGCCTTCATCCGCAGGTTCGTGTCCTTCGACACGAGGATCACCGGCCGCTCGGCGTGCTCGCGCTGCAGCCGCAGCGCGAGGCCGAGGATCCGGTGGTCGGGCGAGTCCTGGAGAAACGACTCGCCGAGCCGGTCGTCGCGGCCGCCGAGCACAACGCGGATCGAGCCGAGCCTCTGGCCGAGCGGGCTGCCCTCCTTCGAGAGCACGTCGCCGGTGAGCGCGTCGAGCCGACGGAGAAACTCGCGGGCCTGGAAGTTGAGGTCTTCGTTGCCCCGCTTGAACTGGTCGAGCTCCTCGAGCACCGTGATCGGGATCGCGACGTCGTTCTCCTCGAAGTTGTGGATGCAGCCGGAATCGTGGAGGATCACGTTCGTGTCGAGCACGAACAGCTTCGGCCTGGCATCCCTCATTTCGCCTCCGGGGGCTCGGGGTGGGCGGTCGGGCGGAATGGTAGCGGACCCGCGTTGCCGACGGGATGCCGCTTTTCGGCCGCGCCGCGCGTTCTGTGAGCGCCGCGTGAGCCTCACCGAAGCTTCCGGCTCTGGGCTGCCCACGCCCTCTCGCCGGACGTTCGCCTCGGCCCTCCTGGCCTCGGCTCTCTGCATGTCCGCTTCGCTTCGCCATCCATGGCTTCGCTCGCTCCCATAGCCCGCTCAAGGGCATGGGCAGCCCCTCGCCTAACCGCAAGGTTAGCCAAACACGTCCTACGCCTTCCGGAAAATCGTGCCGTGCTCGGCGGTCTCGAAGCCGAGTTTCGTGAACAGGTTGAGTGCCGGGGTGTTCGCCGCGGAGGCGTGCGTCTCGACGATCGCCACGCCCTCCTGCGAGAGGTCGTGGAGGGCCTCGGCCACGAGGTAGTGGGCGAGGCCCTGCCGCCGGCGCGGCCCCTCGATCTCCACGTCGAGCAGCCCGGCGGCGGGCACGCCCCAGGCGCCGGCCAGCGGCTGCATGTCCCAAAACGACGCGCAGCCCAGCCGCTCGTTGGCCTGGTTGAGCAGTTCGTAGCGCCGCAGCGCGATGCCGGCCGTGGTGGCCGCCTCCCACCAGGTGCGGCGGGTCGGCTCGTCGATCGCGCGCAATTCGGTGGTCCGCTTGATCGCCAGTTGCAGGCGGTTGACCGGCGGGCGGAAGCCCTGCAGCCGCCGGCGGAGCACGGCGATCCGATCGGCCGTCTCGTAGCCGGCCCGCTCGAACACGCGCTGCATCGCCGCCGACGAGTCGAGGATGCCCGGCAGGTCGGAGCCGCCGTAGAGGCCGAGGTAGAAACTTCGGAGTTCGGCCGACCCGCCGCCGAGGATGGTGCCCGCGCCCCGCGCCCGCAGGTAGGCCTCGCAGCCGCGAAGCAGTTCGTCGCCGATCTGCTCCTGGAGCGGATGCGGCACCACGGCGACGAGCAGCGTCGTGCCCACCTGCGTGTCGACGGCCGACCTGTCTTTGGTGGGCCCGAACGCTGCGTGCGCGAAGCCGACCACGCGGTCGTCGTCGGCGGCCACGATCAGCCCCTCGCGGTCGAAGTAGGGCTTGGAAAACACGCTCGCCTCGAGGAGCGCGGCTGTCATCGGCTGCATCGCCGCCGGGCCCAGGTCGGCCGCCCGCCAGACGTCGGCCAGCCGCGGGGGATCGGCGTTGCGGAAGCAGCGAATCTCGATCATGCGCCGGCCGCCTCCCGGGCGGGCGCGGCGGCAAACCGCACATACACGTCGCCGCCGCGTTCCTGCACCTCGTGCACCGCCTGCCGCACCGTCGCCGACACGCGGTGCTTTCCGGTGGTCACGTCAAACTGCCATCCGTGCCACGGGCAGGTGAGCACCGTGCCGCAGAGCACGCCCGTGCCGAGCGGCCCGCCCTGATGGGGGCAGAGGCCGTCGATCGCGTGCCACGCCCCCGACACGTTGGCGAGGGCCACCACTCGCCCGTCCACGACCCGCTCGATACTCGTGCCGGGAGGGCATTCGGCGACGGAGGCGATTCGAAACCAGTCGGACCGATCAGGCCGGTGGGTCCAGGTATTCATGGGCGGGGCACCGCGAAGCTCCGCCTGAGGAACTGTCACGCGGCGGAGCGGCTCACTGTAGCCTGTGCGGGCTGTCCTCGCCATCGGCGGTGCACCCACCAGTATTGCGGCGGGGCCCGCCGGATCGCCTCCTCGAGGAGGTGCGTGTACCACTGCGACACGGCCCGGAGGTCGGCCGTCTCGGCCCCGCCATCAGCGGGGTCGGCGAGCCCTTCGAGCCGCAGGTCGTAGTCAAACAGCCTGCCGCCGCGGCGCGTCGCCGAACAGACCATGATCGGCGCCTGCGACGACAGCGAAAACACGCCGATCGCCTTGTGCACGCTCGCCGGCCTTCCGAAGAAGTCGACCCAGCAGCCCTTGGGGCCGGCGGCCTGGTCGCCGAGCAGCCCGAGCGCCCCGTTCTCCGCGAGCACCACGGCCACGTCGGGGCTGCTCCCCTTCTTTGGCAGGATCTTCTGCCCGCGCGACTCGCGGAACGCCGTCACGAAGTCGTCGAGCAGCGGGTTGTCGAGCTCACGGGCCACCGAGAAGATGCGAAACCCGAACACGCCGAAGAGATACGCCGCCAGTTCGAAGTTGCCGAAGTGGCCGGAGAGGATCACCTTCGGCCGGTCGAGCCACAGCGTGCGCACCATCGCCTCCATCCCATGGATCCGCAGGTGCTTCCGCCACGTCGTCTTCTGGATCACGCGCGGCGCATGGGCGATCTCGATCACCATCAACAGCAGATGCTCCCACATCCCGCGGGCCACCTCGCGGCACTCCGCCGCCGACCACTCGGGAAACGCGATCTGCAGGTTCTCGCGCACCACCCGCCGGCGGATCTTCACGCGATTGGCGAGGAAGTCGGCCCACGAGCGGGCACACCGCTCGCAGGTTGCCCGAGGCAGGGCCTGGACGACACAGATCGCGACGCGCACGGCGGCGTACACGATGGCGTCGACGATCCGGGTGGCGAGCGGCCTGGAGGGGCGGGCTGGGGCATCCATGCGGGGCCGGATTGTGTCGAACCGGGCCCGCCGCGGCCAGACCGGTTTCCCCCCGTAGGACAGGCTTCAGCCTGTCATGCCCATGTCTATTGGCAAGCGCCGGCTTCGGGCTCCCCGTATCCCGTCGCCGGACGTTCACTGCGGCCCTCCAGGCCTCCGTTCACTCGACTCCGGCTGCGCTGCGCCATCCATGGCTGCGCTTGCCTGCATACGCCTGCTCCAGGACACGGGGAGCCC
>JBJSZP010000503.1:0-3865 GCA_046090365.1 Planctomycetia bacterium | reverse complement strand
CGGGCTCCCCGTGTCCCGGAGCAGGCGTATGCAGGCAAGCGCAGCCATGGATGGCGCAGCGCAGCCGGAGTCGAGTGAACGGAGGCCTGGAGGGCCGCAGTGAACGTCCGGCGATGGGATACGGGGAGCCCGAAGCCGGCGCATGAGTTGAACGCGTGCCTGCGAATCTGGCAGAATCTGGGCCGGTTCAACGGCCGTTCACGTCACGTTAAAGGAGCCCGCATGTCACGCCCCGTCACGCTGTTCACCGGCCAGTGGGCCGACCTGCCGCTCGACGATCTCGCCCGCAAGGCGCGCGAGTTCGGCTACCAGGGGCTCGAGCTCGCCTGCTGGGGCGACCACTTCGACGTCACGCGGGCGCTCGAGGAGAGCGGATACTGTGCGGCGAAGCGCGATGCGCTCGAGCGGCACGACCTCGCCGTGTATGCGATCTCGAGCCATCTCGTCGGCCAGGCGGTGTGCGACCGGATCGACGAGCGGCACAAGACGATCCTGCCGCCGCACGTGTGGGGCGACGGCAAGCCCGACGGCGTCAACCGGCGGGCGGCCGAGGAGATGAAGAACACGGCCCGCGCCGCCCAGAAGCTTGGCGTGTCGGTCGTGAACGGGTTCACCGGGTCGTCGATCTGGCACCTGCTGTATTCGTTTCCGCCGGTCCCCGAGTCGATGCTGGCCGCCGGCTTCGAGGAGTTCGCCGACCGCTGGAATCCGATCCTCGACGTTTTCGCGGAGTGCGGCGTGCGGTTCGCCCTCGAGGTGCATCCCACCGAGATCGCGTTCGACACCGTCACGGCACAGCGGGCCCTCGACGCGCTCGGCCGCCGCGAGGAGTTCGGGTTCAACTTCGATCCCAGCCACCTCCACTGGCAGGGCGTCGACTCGGTGGAGTTCATCCGCACGTTCCACGACCGGATCTACCACGTGCACATCAAGGACGCCGTCGTCACGCTCAACGGGCGGAGCGGGATCCTCGGCAGCCACCTCAACTTCGGCGACCCGCGGCGGGGGTGGGACTTCCGCTCGCCCGGCCGCGGCGGCGTGGATTTCGAGGAGATCATCCGGGCGCTCAACCAGATCGGCTACGAAGGGCCGCTGTCGGTGGAGTGGGAGGACTGCGGCATGGACCGCGAGCACGGCGCCGCCGAGGCCTGCGAGTTCGTCCAAAACCTCGACTTCGCGCCGAGCAACCGCCAGTTCGATTCGGCGTTCGCCGAGGAAGCCTGAGCACCGGCGCACGCGCGACTGCGGCGCTCCGGGAGCCCACACTGCATCATGGACGATCTCACGCGGCGGAGCGTGCTGACGGCCGGAGTGGCCACGGTCTGGGCCTGGCCGCGCGCCGGGCGGATGGCGCCTCCCGAGCAGGCGTCGTTTCGGCTGGCGGCCGCCCCGGCGGCCGACGAGCCGCCGCTGTTCGTGAGCGGATTCATCGACCACGATCCGCCGCTGCCCTACGTGCACTGCCCGAGCGTCGCCGCCCGGGCCGACGGCGGCCTCGCGTGCGCGTGGTATGCCGGCTCGCAGGAGGCCGCCCGCGACGTGGCCGTGTGGCTCGCGACCGCCCCGGCGCCCGCGCGGGATTCCGTGACGCCGATCGCGTGGGAGCCGCCGCGGGTCGTCATCGACCGCGGCCGGGCCACGGAGCAACTCACCCGATTCGTCGACAAGGTCGGCAACGCCGTCGTGTTTCACGACGACACAGGACGGCTGTGGCTCGTGTACGTGACGATCGCGATCGGCGGCTGGTCGGGCAGTGCGCTCAACGCGTGCTCGTCCACCGACGGCGGGGCCACGTGGACGGCGAGCGTGAGGCTGCCGTTGAGCCCGTTCTTCAACGTCAGCGAGCTGGTGCGGGCGGCGCCGGTGCGGCTCGAAACGGGCGAGATCGCGCTGCCGATCTATCACGAGTGCGTGGGCAAGTTTCCTGAATTGCTCTGGCTCGCGGCCGACGGCGACCGGCTGCGCGCGAGGAAAACGCGGCTGGCCGGCGGGCGGTCGCTCCTGCAGCCGGCCGTCGTGCCGCTCGACGCGCGCCGCTGCCTGGCATTTCTCCGCGACCATTCCCCGGCACGGCGGCTCGTCGTGATGCGATCCGAGGATGCCGGCCACACCTGGTCGGCCCCCGCCCCGACGCCGCTGCCGAACCCCGACGCGAGCGTCGCGGCCGTGCGGCTTTCCGATGGCTCCCTGCTCCTCGCCTGCAACCTCGCCCGCGAGGGCCGCGAGACGCTCGACCTGGTGCGGTTCGACGTCGCCACCACGGCCTGGCACCGCCTGGTGACACTCGACAAGGAGCCGGACGCCCGATTCGCCTATCCATATATGGAGCAGGATGGCCGGGGCGCGGTGCACCTGGTCTATGCTTGGAAGATGCGCCGGATCCGGCACGTGATGATGAACGAGGCCTGGCTGCTCGGGCAGCCCCGGGAACCACTCGGATGACAGGCCTCGCCTGGTGGTATCCCGTGGTGGCCTGGGGCGTGGCGCTCGCAGCGATCGCCCGGTCAATCGCTACCGTGCGGCCCGGCGCCATCCCTCGCTGGCTGCCGCCCGCCGTGGGCTGCCTCGCACTCGTGCCGATCGCCGGCATCCCCGTCGGCCGCTGGCTCCATGGGCTCGGCCAGACGTTTTCCATTCCATTTCTGATACTGCTGCTCGACGTCGTCGTCGCGCCGTTTCGCGGCCCGTCGGACCGCGCCTCGGCTTGGCTCGACCCGCCCGCGCGACAGGCGGCCATCTGGTGGGGGACCGCCGCCGCCCTCCTGCTCTATCCGGCCGCCCTGGGCGCAGGACCGATCGATCCCTATGCGCTCGGCTGGAACGACCCCGGCATCGCGGCCCTCGCGGCAGTGGTCGGTGCAGCGCTCGCGTTTGTCGGCAACAGCTTCGGCATCGTGCTGCTCGCCGCCGGCGCTGCCTGGCACCTCGGCCTGCTCGAATCGGACAACGCCTGGGACTACCTCGTCGACCCGGTGTATGGCGTGATGGCGTTCATGAACCTCGCCTGGCAGCGCTGCCTCGCGCCGCTGCGCCGACGTTCCGCGACGCTCGCGGCCTGCACCGGCCCGGTGGTCGTCGCCTGCCTGCTCGGCAGCGGCCTCGCTGCCGCGGAGCCCGTCGCGTGCGCCGTGCTCGACGAGCAGTGGGACGCCGCGGCCCGAGACCTCATGCGCCGGGCCGAACGCGACGGCCATGTCGAGCTGGCGACGCTCGTCCGCGAATGGAAGCTCCCGGAAGCTCCCGGCCGCCAGCGGATCCTCGCGATCCCGGAGCGACTCGTGCGGCCTGAGTTCATCGACTCTCCCGACGAGGAGGCGATCTGGAACGACTTTCTCGCGGCCCGGCGGGCCCGCGCCGCGGGGCTCTTCGCGCATGCCGTGGAGGCGGCACGGGCCCATGCGAAGGTGCCAACGCGGGCCGAACGCGCCCGGGGACAGGCCGCCCCGCCACTCGCGCAGGCGACGACCTCCGCCGTCGCGCTGCTCTTCGAAACGCTCCGCGACGATCCCGACCACGAGCGGGCCCGCAAGGCCGGCGGCTGGGTGCGCCGCGACGACCGGTGGCTGTGGCCGGAGACGGCCCGCCGGCTCGACGCGGGGGAGGTCCGCGACGCCGAACGCGGCTGGATCCCGAAGTCGTCGGCCGACCGTCCTGCGGCCGTGCGGCCGGGCCGGCCGACGACGTGGGCGGCGGACCACTGGAAGATCACCTCGACGGCGAAGCCCGCGGCAGCCGCGGCGCTCGCGGCCGAGCTCGAGACCGCTCACGACGTCTGGCGGCAGGCGTTCGGGGGCTTCATGGTCGAGCCGGCGGAACAGGAGAAGGCGTTCGAGGGCCGGTCGCGACCCGGGAGCCACGGCCCGTT
>JBJSZP010000502.1:0-1000 GCA_046090365.1 Planctomycetia bacterium | reverse complement strand
GCTGGGTGGTGGAACGCTTCACCGAGGAGGGGCAGTGGGTTTCCCGCGGGGGGCTCGTGGGCCGGATCGCGGAACTCGATCGCCTGGAAATCGAGGTTCAAGTGCCCGAGCTCGCAATCGGCACGCTCGCGGTCGGCGCCGACGTGCGGCTTGAAATCGACGCCGCCCCGCAGCAGACATGGATCGGCCGCCTCGAGCGAATCGTGCCCCAGGCCGACCTGCTCAGCCGCAGCTTTCCCGTGAAGGTGCTCCTCGAAAATCGCGTGGTCGACGGGGAACCGGTGCTCCGCGGCGGCCTGCTCGCGAGGGCGTGGCTGCCCGTGGGCAAGACGGGGCCGGCCACCGTCGTGCCCAAAGACGCGCTCGTGCTCGGCGGAGCCCAACCGCTCGTGTACGTGGTCGATCCCGCCGCCGCGCCCGGCACCGGCACGGTCCGGCCGGTCCCGGTCGCACTCGGGGCCGCCGTGGCGGGCACGGTCGAGATCCGCAGCGATCTCGGGCCTGGCCAGCTCGTCGTGGTCCGTGGCAACGAACGCCTGCGGCCCGGCATGCAGGTTTCGTTCGCACCATGAATCTCGTCGCCGCCTGCGTGGCCAATCCGGTGAAGGTGGCCGTGGGCGTGATCCTCGTCACGCTGTTCGGCGTGTTGGCGATCGTGACCATGCCGGTGCAGCTCACGCCCGAGGTGGAGATCCCCACGATCTCGGTCGAGTCGCGCTGGATCGGCGCGAGCCCCCAGGAGGTTGAGCGCGAGCTCGTCCAGCCCCTCGAGGAGCAGCTGCGCAGCGTCGAGGGACTCGTGAAACTCTCGAGCGAGTCGAGCGACTCCAGCGGCGTGATCAACCTCGAGTTCACGGTGGGCACCGACATGTCGCAGGCGCTCGTGAAGGTGAACACGCGGGTGCAGCAGGTGCGTGACTGGCCGATCGACGCCGACCGCCCCGTGATCCGCACCTCGAGCGTCAACGACCGCCCCGTGGCCTGGCTGATCCTCGGGCAG
>JBJSZP010000501.1:0-9592 GCA_046090365.1 Planctomycetia bacterium | reverse complement strand
TCGCCGGACGTTCACTGCGGCCCTCCAGGCCTCCGTTCACTCGACTCCGGCTGCGCTGCGCCATCCATGGCTGCGCTTGCCTGCATACGCCTGCTCCGGGACACGGGGAGCCCGAAGCCTCCTCAACTGGAAGAGGGAGGCGGCGGAGACGGTCGGTGCGATGCGGAAGAGCCGACGGGCAGATACGCGGCTTACTCAGAGCGCACGATCACAGTTGAGAATGGACTAGCGATCGCCCTCGGCGATGGAGCAGCGTACCGCCGGCTCCGACGCCGGCTTGGGTGAGTTGAGGCATGACAGGCTCGAGCGTATCCCACGTGGGCATTGGCCGGCCTTTGTCCGTTGGCTCCGCGAGCGTCACGCGCCGGGGCTCGCGGGCAGAGCGGCTTCGACGGCGTCGTAGCGGGCCTTGTCGGCGGCCGAGAGCTGGTCCGGGACGAGGCCGAGCTTGCGGGCCCGGTCGAGCGACTGGCGGGCGGCGGTGAGATCCTTGGTCGCCACCTGGGCGGCGGCGAGGTGGAGGAGCTTGAGTGGCGACGGGTCGAGGGCCGCCTCCTCGAGGTCGGCGAGCGCGCCCTTCGTGTCGCCGGCGGCGAGCCGCACCACGCCGCGGGTGTCGAGCAGGTCGGGATGCGGGCCGAGCTCGAGGATCGCCTTGTCGATGAGTTCCCTGGCCTCCTCGGCCGTCTCGGGGCGGGCGAGGTGGAAGGCGAGGTTGTTGGCGACGATGGCCAACTGTGGGCCGGCGAGATCCTTGCGATCGAGGATCGCGCGGTAGGCCTTGTCGATTTCCGCGGAGCGGCCCTGCAGTTCCAGGAGTTCGGCCTGCAGCAGCTCGATCACGATCGATTCCGGATCCTCGCGCCGGGCGCGCGAGAACCACTGGTCCAGCCGGGCCGACACCGTGGCGTCCGGCGCGGCGCCTTGGCTGCGCACCACGGCCAGGGCCGCCTGCATGATGCGGGCCAGAGGCACGCGGCTCCAGGTCGTTTCCAGGAGATCGAGTGCCTCCTCGACACGGTGTTGCCGACCGAGAAACTCCGCCCGCACGAGCGCCCCGTCGGGCACGCGCTGCGCGTAGTCGGTGAGCACCTTGTCCGCCGCCTTGTGAAACCCGAGCTCCTCCATCAGCTTCGCCACCGACCGCAACTGCCCGACCTGCTCGAGCGGCACGTCGCCGGAGGGCATGAGTTTCTTCGCAGCCGCGACGGCCGTCGGCCGGTCCTTCTCCGCGATCGCAAGCTTCGCCTCGAGGGCGAGCGTGGCCGGCGCGTCGGGATTCGTGGCCCGCAGTTTCCCGAGCCAGGTCTTGGCCGACGACAGCTCCCCATGCTCGATGAGCCGTTCGACGAGCAGTCCCACGAGCGAGGGCGGCGCATTCGGGGCGGCGACGAGCGACATCATCTCGTCGCGACACTCGGCCCATCGCCCGGCCCTCTCCCGCAACTGGGCCAGCTGCAGCCGCTGGGCCGACGACAGCGGCTGCGACCGCCCGAGTGTCTCCAGGAGCGTGATGGCCCGACGCCAGCTTGCCGGCTCGGGCCGTCCCGCGAGGAGCGTCACCTGGAGGGCGATGTCCTCGGGGCTCAACTTGCCGTCGGATCCCTTGTTGCCCTCGAGGATGGCGAGCGACTCCTCGAGCGCCTTGTAGCCTCCCGCCTCGGCGGTGAGTTGCGCGAGCGACCGGCGGGCCCAGATCTTCGTCGCCTTGGAGGCTGGCGAATCGTCCGTCGAGCCGACGATGTCGCGAAGGACTTCCCGCGCCGGATTGAGTCGACCGCGGCGGATCAGGAACGACGCCAGGCCGCGGGCCGCCGTGGAGTCGGTGGGGACGGCCGCCATCGCGGCCCGGTAACTCTGTTCGGCGTCGTCGAGCCGGCCGAGCATCTCGTAGCCCTGCGCCTCCACGAGCTGGCGGTTGGGCTCTGCCAGGGATGCGGCGGCCCGCTCGAGCGTCTTCTCGGCTAGCCTGCGCTTGCCGTTCGCGAACTGGTGCGTGAACAGCGCCATCCAGGCTTCCGCGAGTTCCGGCGCCTGTTCGACGGCCCGGTCGAGCACCGCCTCCGCCCGGTCGGCCTTGCCGGATCGGCTGAGCAGCTGGCCGAGCCAGAGGAGCTCGCCCGCGTTCTTGGAATCGGTGGAGACGCTCCGTTCGGCGAGCGTCACGGCCTCGTCGATGTTGCCGGAGCGGAGCTCCATCTCGGCGGTGATCCGCTCGAAGCCGCCCAGGCCCTCCGGGCCGAGCCGGGCGATCGCCTGCTGCGCCTCGTCGAACCGGTTCGAGGCGTAGAGGAGGCCCACGAGCTGCCGGATGATCGACGCGTTCGCCGGGCCCATGCGGCTGGCCCGCTGGAGATGGTCGATGGCCGCGGGAAGATCGCCGCGAAGCGCGGCGATATCGGCGAACATGAGCTGGATCTGCGCCCAGCCGGGCCGGTCGTTCTCCGCCTCGATCAGCAGATTGCGGGCCTCGTCGAGCGAGCGCCGGTCTTCCGTCGAGAGGTCGAGCAGGGCCTGGTTCTTCGCGAGTTTTTTCTTTTGCGCCTCCCGGACGCCCTGGATCAGGGCGCCCGCCTTGGCCACGCGGCCCTGGGGACTGGTGGCTCCTTGCGTCTTGGCGATGTCGTTCGCGAGGCGTTGCATCGCGTCGAGGTTGGCCCGCTCGCGAGCCAGCTCGTAGAGCGTCCAGCGGAGCCGAGGATCGTCGGGCGTCTTCTCGAGCGCCGCCGTCCAGAGCCGCTCCGCGTCATCGGGCTGTCCCATCGAGATGCGGATCGAAGCCAGGGCCGACAGCACCCGCGCCGCACGATCGGGTGGCAGGGACTCGGCCCGCCTTTCAACGGCGGTGAGCTGCTCGGCAGCCTTGTCGGCGGGCGACCGGGCGGCCAACTGGGCCTCCATCAGCAGCAGGCCCATGTCGGCTGCGAGGTCCTTGGGAGCACGGTCGAGGATGGCGCGGGCCCGCTCCGCGTCGTTTTCCCGCAGCGCGAGCGTCGCCAGGGCGGCCAACAGTTGCGGTTCCTGCGGGTTGGCCTCCACCGCAGTTTCGAGCAACTCGGTGGCGGCGGTCGCCTCCCCCTTGCGCACGAGCACGTCGGCCCGCAAGAGCGCGATCTGAGTGTCGGTGATGTCGGCGGACTCCTGGAGCGTGTCGAGGAGGGCGTCGATCGTGGCCCAGTCGCGGTCGGCGGCCGGTCGCTTCGCCTGCGCGGCGACCCGCAATTGCAGGAGCGGATTCCACACCTGCGGGATCGACGCCAGCCGGTCGCGCGGGATCGCCGCCGCCACGGTTTCGAACTCCTGCAGCGCCTCATCGGGCTTCCCGGCGGCGATCAGCGCCGATGCGGCCCCGACGCGGGCTGCGAGCGAGGTCGGGTCGTCGCTGAGCACCCGGCGGTTCGCCTCGAGCTGCTCGTCGAACTCGCCGAGCTGCTCGTGGCACTGGCCGAGATAGAGATCGACCTGCCGGGTCAGATCGGCCGATCCGGCCACGAGCGGCCTCACCCGATCGAGTTTTTCCCGGGCCTGCAGCCACCGCTGCTGCGCGATGAGAACCCTGGATTCGAGCAGGCCCACGGCGGGGCTGCTCGTCCCCAACACCTCCTTGAGCCTGCCGATCGTCTGCTCGACCCGCGGGATGTCGTTGGTCTGCAGCAACGCGTCGGCGAGCATCATCAGGAGCGAGGGCCTTCCAGGAAGGGCCGACAGGCCTTCGTCGAGCACCTCGACGGCCGCCGTCGGCTGCTGCCGCTGGAGAGCGAGAACGGCCGCGGCCCGGATGACCCGCTCGTCGCCCGCCGCGACCTTCATGCAGGCGTCGATCATCTTCTGTGCCGCCGCGAAGTCTTTTTCCGCAAGGGAGACCTCGAACGAGGCGAGGAGGGTTTCGATGTTCTCGGGAGCGAGCCGGGTGGCCTCCGCGACATCCTGCTTGGACGCGGCGAGATTGCCGCGTTGCCGATGCCAGCGGGCGAGCGCAAGCCACGCCTGGGGATCCTCCGCGTTGGACTTCACGAGTTCCGCGAGCACTCGGTCGGCGGTGCCCGGGTCGTCGAACTTTTCCTGGAGGATCGCCGCGAGGAGGATGAACGCGTCGGTGCTGTTTGGGGCGGCCTTCCGCTCCGGATCGAAGGCCTTGTTCTGCAGGTCGAACGCGATCAGGTTGCTGGCCAGCGACGCGGCCTCTTCGAAGTCGCCGGTTCCCGCCCACGACCGCGCGAGCATGAGCTCGAGTTGCACGGGATCGAGCGGCTTTTCGGCCTTTTCGTCCTCCGCATCCGTGTCGCCTGTGGTCGCGGGCGCCGACACTGCCTGCCCCTCGGCCGCCCTCGTGCGCAGGATCTGGAGGTGTTCGCGGGCGTCGCCGAATCGGCCGATCCGCATCTGAAACGTCGCCAGTCGTTGACGCAGGGCGTCGTCGTCGGGATTGCGCCGCACCGCCGTCTCCAGCACGCCGTAGGCGCGGGCGACGTCGTTTCTGCTGGCAGCCGGCGATTCGGCACGATCGAGCACGAGCCCGGCGTACTCGGCGTAGGCGACCTTGTCGTCCGGCCGATAGGCGACGTAGCGGTTGAACAGCGTGAGAGCCTCGCCGCTCTTTCCCTCGGCGAGCTTCGCCCGCGCCAGCTTCGCGAGGCTTCCGGCGTTCCTCGACACTTGGAATTTGTGGAGGAAATAAACGCCGACGACGCCGCCCACGACGACGCCCACGAGGATCAGCACGAGCCGGAGATTGACCTTCTTCATGGATGGAGCCCAGGAGAACCGTCGCGTATCCATCATCCTACCCGAAGGCCCTTGCGGCCGCCCCTTTCCCCGCCCCGCTTGCCTGCCGGCGGGGTGCGAAAACTGGGAAGACCGGGCGGCCAGGACTGTCTCGGGGTGCGGCTCCTCTGGGCTGAAGCCCGCGAATCGACCGAAGAAGCGAGGCCTCGGCGGACGATACCTCTCACGCCGGACATTCCGATTACACCGACTTTGACGCCTGCCGCCCCCGCTTCCATGAAACTGCGCTGCCCAGCCCACAGCCTCCGTCGCCTGCCACGTGCGGTCGCGTTTGCCTGGTGTCTCGTCGCCTGGGCCGCAGGTGGTGGCCGCACGGCCGCGAGCGAAGTGTTCGCGCCAATTCCTGGGTCCGCCGCCATTCCCGGATCCGCGAATCACGCGCTCGCTCCGGCCTCGATCGCGGACTCGATCGAAGCCGGGACCCGGGGCCCGGGCCCCGCCCCGCGGCATGCACGCGCTGCGCGGCGTGACGGGGCGAGCTGCACCGACGGAGCCTGCAGCCACGGTCAGTGTCGACATGGTGCCTGTCGCGCGGACGGATGCGAGGTTCCCGGTTGCCCCGCCCATTGTCCGGTCCGCCCCGCCAGTTTCGGGTTCTATGACACGCGCTGGCGCACGTGGCCCGGCCACGAGCCCGACCAGAAGCCTCGCGTCGAGCCAGCCGCCCCGGTGATGCCTCCGAAGTCGGAAGTTCCGGGAGCCGACGAGGAGTCGCCCGTGCCGGGCTTCGAGGCCGGGGAGGGCGAAATGCAGGCTCCGCCGGCAGCGGAAGGATCGCGGAGCGACGCCGACCGATCGATTTTGCCCGCGCCAGATGCCGACCGCCGCCCCGAGCCGCTGCCCGAAGAGAAACCCGCCGCCCCCGATCGCTCCCGGCCCGTGCCGGCCGACGAAAAGCCCGCCACGGAGAAACCCGACGACGCCAACCTGTTCGACGAATCGTCCTTGCGTCGGCGCACCCAGGAGCGGCTCGCCCAACTCGGGCAGACGGCCGTGCAGCAGGAGCGGCTGCGGCGGGAGGCGCTGCGGCAGCAGGCAACGCGGCTCGCGCGACCCGCGGCCCCCGCTGGGCCCGTCAGGCAGGCCACGCACGTGGAGCCCGCGCCGTAGTGCGAGAGGCGGGAGTCGAACCCGCACGCCTTGCGGCACTGGAACCTAAATCCAGCGCGTCTGCCAGTTTCGCCACTCTCGCGTGAAGATCGGTCGCTCTCCGGCAAGTCTGCCACCAAGCGACGCCGCCGGCAATCAGGGAGGACCGAGTTCGTCGAGCCGGCGGTCGAGGTTTCCGCGGCCGGCTCCGTCGCGTGGAGGCCACGAGGCGATGAGGAGCTCGTGGCGGGTCACCGTCCCCGGCTCCGTCCCGGGCAGGAGGCCGGTGCGCACGGCACGGATCTCGAGCGCGACGAGCTGCCGCGGAGGAGCGTGCCGCCGGTTCCAGTCGGCGGCGAGCGCCGCCGCGACGGGGGCAGAGAACCCGCGCCGCGCGGGCGTCGGCAGCGCCCAGAAGAGCTTGTGCCACCGATGGTTTGGCAGCGACGTGTAGCCTCCGGCAGGGAGCGTTTCCTCGAGCGGCCGCCCATTCCGCAGCACGTCGACGACGCTGCCGTCAGCCGTCGTGCCGCAGCCATACACCCACTGCCGCTGTGGCGGCACGTCGCCAAACATCCCCCAGTCCTGACCGAGGCAGGTGACCCGCACGGCAACGTGGAACGCCGCCGGGAGTGGATCCGGCCGCCAGGCGGTGTTGTCGTGCACGAAGCTCACGGCGGCGACGCCGAGTGCGGTGGTGACGGCGGCAGTTTCCCACGGTCGTTTCGCGCGAGCTTCATCGACCGGCGCGTCGCCGGCGGATGTGCCACGACCCCACGCCCACGCTTCCGTCGGCACGATCGCCAGCCAGGCCGCAAGGCCCACGTATGCGAACAAGCCGAGCGACATGAGCACGGCGGTTGCGGCGTGGAAGCCCATGAACAGCACGACGAGCGACAGCCTGACGACGGGCCGACGGGTCGCGACGAGCAGGCACGGGCCGACGAGTTCGAGGGCGAGCACGCCCCAGGTGAGCAGGCGGCAGACCGCCGGGTGGCCGGCCACCGCCTCGCCCCACGCGCTGCCGTGGTCGTGCAGCGACAGAGCGGTCGCGACGGCGTCGCCCGACAGCCAGGCCCGATTCCACTTGGCGGCGCCGGCGCTGAGATAGACGGCCGCGATCTGCAGGACGAGCGCCACGGTGGCGGGAGAGCAGATCGTGGGAAACGGCGTCGCCCGGCCGCGGCGGCGGGCGTCGACCGACCAGGCCGCCCCCAGCGGCAGGAACATGCCCCAGAAGAGCAGGCAGCAGAGCCACTCGTCGCCCGCGTTCGCGGCGGGGGCCGTGCGCCGCACCAGGCTCACCACGGCGACCCAGGCGGCGACCGTCGCCAGCCGCGTGCCGGCGCCGACGGCCAGCGCGATCCCGGCGACCGCCTGGATCGCGAGGACGGCGGCGCCCCACCAGGTCGCGTCGACGAGGAAGGCGAGCGACCAGGTCCAGCGGTCGCCGAAGAACTCGCGGAGCGCGGCGAGCGGAAACATCCCGTCCGGCGCGAGCATGAGCGGCACGTCGCGGGTGCGCAGCACCGCGTCGGCGAGCACGACCGCCCCCACCGCGACCCGGAAGCAGGCGAGGCTGCGGACGTCGAGCGTGAACGGGCCCGTGGCCCACGCGGGGGTTGACCATGCCATGCGGCACCGGCGAAACGCGAAACCAGGCCGGGAATGTCGGCCGTTTCTTGTCCGAACACCACGTCGAACCTACAACATCGCGGCGGATTCCAGCGAGCCCGACCGGCACCGGCGCACCGGGTCCTGGCGGCCTCCCTTCCCCAACGCAGGTTCCCACGCATGGCAACTCACGCTCCCCTGGTCGTGCTCGGAGGCGGTCCGGGCGGATACGCGGCGGCCTTCCTGGCCGCCGATCTCGGGATGCAGGTGACGCTCGTCGAGCGCGACGAACGGCTCGGGGGCACGTGCCTGCTCCGGGGCTGCATCCCGTCGAAGGCCCTGCTCCACGTGGGGCGGGTGCTGGCGGAGACGAGGGAGATGGAGGCCTGGGGGATCCACTTCAACCGCCCGAGCATCGACATCGACGTGCTGCGCGGCCGCAAGGAGAAGGTGATCTCCACGCTCACCGGCGGGCTCGCCCAGCTCGCCAAGCGGCGGAACGTCACGATCATCCACGGCACGGCCCGGTTCACGAATTCGTCGACGCTGGAGATCGCCACGCCCGCCGGCGCGTCGCAGACGCTCACCTTCGACCACTGCATCCTCGCCAGCGGATCGCGGCCGGCGAAGATCCCGGCCTTCGACCTGCCCACGCCCCGCGTGATGGATTCGACGAAGGCCCTCGAGATGGCCGATATCCCAGAGTCGCTGCTCGTGATCGGCGGCGGCTACATCGGCCTCGAGATGGGCACGGTGTACGCCGAGCTCGGGTCGCGCGTGTCGGTGGTGGAGCTCACCGACACGCTCCTTCCGGGCGCTGATCGCGACCTCGTGAAGCCGCTGCAGCAGCGGCTCGAGAAGCTGTTCGAGAAGATCCATCTGCGGACGAAGGTGGCGAAGCTCGAGGACCGGGGCGAATCGATCCGGGTGCACTTCGAAGGGGCCGAGGGCGCGGCCACCCGCGACTATGCCCGGGTGCTCGTGGCCGTGGGCCGCCGGCCCAACTCCGACGGCCTGGGCCTCGAGAACACGAAGGTCGTCGTCAGCCCCAAGGGATTCGTGGAAGTCGACGACCGGCAGCGCACGGCCGATCCGCGGATCCTGGCGATCGGCGACGTGTGCGGCGAGCCGATGCTCGCCCATCGCGCGAGCCACCAGGGCAAGGTGGCGGTGGAGTCGCTGCACGGCGAGCCCGCCCTGTTCGCGCCGCGGGCGATCCCAGCCGTCGTGTTCACCGATCCCGAGATCGCCTGGGCGGGCCTCACGGAGCACGAGGCCGCGGCGCAGGGCCGCACCGTCGAGATCAGCCGCTATCCGTGGGCCGCGAGCGGCCGGGCCCAGGCGCTCGGGCGGACCGAGGGGATGACGAAGATCCTCGTCGATCCGGAGACCGACACGGTGCTCGGCGTGGGCATGGTCGGCCCCGGCGCGGGCGAACTCGTGGCGGAGGGCACGTTGGCGATCGAGATGGGCTGCTCGGCCCGCGACCTCTCCGAGACGATCCATCCCCACCCCACGCTCGGCGAGACGGTCGCCTTTTCGGCGGAAAACTACTTCGGGCTGGCGACGGAAATTTACCGCCCGCGGGCGGACGCGGCGGCGCGATGATTCGGCCTTTACGGGGCGTGGAACCCCCGGGATAATGCGGTTTCCCGCGAGACAGCCCCCCGGAGCACACCATGGCCAGCCCCGATATCGAGCAGTCCGGAAGCGACGTCGTCGGCGAGGTCACCGATCTCCCGCGGGGCGCCCACGCCCCGATGTCGATCGGCCAGATGGGGGAAACGGCCTCGGGCCAGCCGGAGCGCTCCGACGGCGTCTCGGCCGTCGACTCCGACCCCACCGAAACCCGCGAGTGGCTCGATTCGCTCCGCTACGTGATCAATAGCCGCGGTGGCGACCGGGCCGCCTACCTGCTCCATGCCATCGAGCAGGAGGCCTATCGGCTCGGCGTGGCGATCCCGTTTTCCGCCACCACGCCCTACATCAACACGATCCCGGCCGACCGCCAGCCGCCCTATCCGGGCAACCGCGAGATCGAGCGGCGGATCAAGAGCATCATCCGCTGGAACGCGATGGCGATGGTCGTGCGGGCCAACCGCGA
>JBJSZP010000500.1:0-2468 GCA_046090365.1 Planctomycetia bacterium | reverse complement strand
ATATGAGCTCCTCAACTTCGGTGTCTCCGGCTACGGCCCGATCCAGTATTCCCTGATCTTCGATGAGATCGTCACCGGCTTTCAGCCGGACCTGGTGCTGCTTACCTTCTGCCTGTTCAATGATTTCGTAGACAACGTGTTCTGGTGCCGCTCCAAATACTACAAGCCCTACGTGGTGGAATCCCCGGGCCCGGACGTCGTCATCGCCGGATACCCGCTGCCACGCATCGGCGTATTCACCCGCGGCCTGCCCACCGACTGGCTGGCCGACTACTCCCGGCTCTACACGCTGGCGACGAGCAGCGTGAATCGCGTGGCAGCATCGCTCAACGACCACGGCCAGGCCGGCCTCATCGGAGCCGACGAGCTTCAAAAGGACATCTACTTTCCCCAGCACTCGCCGGACGCTGCGGACTTCGCCGAACGCATGGTGGCCATCAACACCAAGGTGCTGACGCAGATCCGTGACAAGGCCCGGGCGCACGATGTGCCTCTCGCCGTCGTCGTCGCGCCGACCAGGCACGAGTACGACGCCGCGTTCCCGAAACAAAAAAAAGGGCCAAACATGAATGCCCGGAACCATCTCCTCGAGACGCTGAAGGAACTCGGCATTCCGGCCATCGACAGCACCGATGCCATCGACATGTCGGATTTTTGGAAGTCCGACATGCACTGGCGGCCGAGCGGACACGCGAAGATCGCAGACGGCATCCTCGACTGGCTGAACACGAGCGGCCTGCCCACGGCCCGGCCCTGAACTCCAGACCGAATCCATCCGAGTGGCATGCGCCTGGGCATCCCGGGTTCCCGACTTTTTCGTTGTGCGTGGCCGTGCTTTCGATCCTCTGGCCGCCGTGCGGGCGGCCCCACGCGCATCCGCCCCCAAAAGCCCGGAGCGGAAGCGACGGGGTTCCTTGTTGCTGCGTCCCCTTTTCACCCGCAAATGCGGCGCGCCGCCAGCGCTTGGGAAAACACACCGCCCGGGTATGCTATGCACGGCGTTTCATTCCCCTGCCTTCTGGAGCAGTTGCCCATGCCTCGCCCCACCTCGCCCTCGGATTCCGTCTCCCGCCGCGACTTCGCCCGCGGCGGCGCCGCCCTCGCCACGGCGGCCGCGTCGCTCTCGGCAACGATGGTGCATTCCTCCCGCGCGGCGGCGGCGGACGCCCGGCCCCTGCGGATCGGGGTGATCGGCTGCGGCGGCCGCGGCAGTGGGGCGATCAACGACTCGCTCACGATCAACTCGGGCGTCACGCTCGTGGCGCTGGCCGACCTCTACGGCCGCAACTGCGAGCGGCTCTGGAAGACCATGCGGGAGGCCCATCCCGACAAGGTGGCCACCAGCGACACGAGCCACGACGGGCTCGACGGCTACAAACGGATCCTTGACGATCCGAACGTCGACGTCGTGCACGTCACCTCCACGCCCGGCTTCCATCCGCTCCACGTGCGGGCGGCGATCGCGGCCGGCAAGCATGTGTTCGTCGAGAAGCCCGCCTGCGTCGATCCGGCCGGCTACCGCACCTGCCTCGCTGCCCACGACGAGGCCGTGGCGAAGGGGCTCGCGGTGGTCGGCGGCACGCAGTATCGCCGGCAGACGAACTACGTCGGCGCGGTGGATCAGATCCGCCAGGGTGCGATCGGCGACGTGATCGGCGCCCAGGCCCGCTACTGTGCCACCGGCATCTGGTATCGCCCGCGCACCGAGGGAATGAGCGATGCCGAATACCAGATGAGCAACTGGTATCACTTCGTGTGGCTCTCGGGCGACCAACTCGTCGAACAGGGCGTGCACAACCTCGACGTGATCAACTGGGTGATGGGCGACAACCCCGTCTCGGCCTACGGCTCGGGCGGCCGGTTCGTGCGGCCCGACGACAGCCAGCTCTGGGACACGTTCGGCGTCGACTACGAATATCCGGGGGAACGGTTCGTGTCATTCCAGTCTCGGCACCTGCCCAACACGCTCTCGGACGTGAGCAACGTGATCCACGGCACGAAGGGCACCTGCCACATCCTGGGAGCAAACGGCGGCTCGCGGATCCTCGACCGCTCCGGCAAGGTGGTGTGGGAGATGGAGGGCAGCATCGCCGACGCCTACAAGCAGGAGCACAAGGCCCTGATCGATTCGATCCGGGCCGGCAAGCCGATCGCCGACCTGCGACAGATGGCCGACAGTTCGCTCGTGGGCGTGCTGGGCCGCCTGGCCGTCTACACCGGCCAGAAGGTGACGTGGGATTTCGTGGCGAAGGAGTCGCAGCTCGACCTCTTCCCCAAGGACCTCACCTGGACGTCATCGCTGCCGAACCCCGGCTTCGCCGTGCCCGGCAAGACGAAGCTCACCTGAGCGATCGACCGCCACACCCTGGTCGATCGAACGACGAGACCAATACCCCCTGACCTGAGGAATCCCCGTTGGCACACACCGCCCCCTACAACGTCGGCGTGATCGGCTACGGCTGGGCCGC
>JBJSZP010000499.1:0-957 GCA_046090365.1 Planctomycetia bacterium | reverse complement strand
GAGCTCCTCCACCGTCGTCACCGCCGGCTTCACGAACAGCCGGTGGGTGGGGAGCACCACGAGCCCGGGGTCGCTCATCCCCACGAGCATCATGAGCACGAAGTTGGCCGGGTGGTCGGCCGGCAGGGGCGCTCCGCCATGGGCGGCGGAGTAGGCCGCGGCGATCTCGTCGCGGTAGTTGCAGGCGGTCTCGTAGCGGTGGTGGCCGTCGGCGATGAACACGGGCTTCGGCCCCATCAGCCCCGCCACCCGCGTGGCCACGGCCTCGTCGGTCACCGGCCACATCCAGCTCTTTACGCCCAGGTGGTCGGTCGCCTCGAGAGGCGGCTGCCCGGCCACGGCCTTGTCGAGCAGCGCCTGCACCTCGCCCTGCGGGTCGGGATACAGCCCAAACACCTGGCTCAGGTTCGCCCGGCAGGCCCGGGTGAGCAGGAGCCGGTCCTGCTTCGGCCCGCTCATCGTCTCCTCGTGCGGATGGATGTTGCCCGTGCCGAACCGCTCCAGGCGGACGCGGGCCATCACGCCCCGGCGCACGTGCCTCTGCCCCTCGACCTCGAACTCCTGGTGATACACATACAGGGCCGCCGCCGGCTCCTGCATCACCACGCCCTCCTCGCGCCACTGGCGGAGGAACCGGGCGGCCCGGGTGTATTTGTTCGACTGCTCGTTGTCGCCCGGCTCCTCGCGGTTGAGCTCGATCCGGATCACATTGGCGGGGTGTCGCTCGTAGAGCTTCGTCTGGAGGGCGGCGTCGATCACGTCATAGGGCGGCGCGATCACCTGCGAGAGGGCGCCGACGTGCTTGGGGTCGTAGCGGAGGCCGCGGAGCGGGGCGACGGTGGGCATGCTGGTCCTTGCTTGTTTCGGGGGGGGCGAATCGAAGCCGGAATCGTAGCAAAACGTAGGACAGGCTTCAGCCTGTCACGTCGTAGGACAGGCTTTAGCCTGTCATGGCTT
>JBJSZP010000498.1:0-3290 GCA_046090365.1 Planctomycetia bacterium | reverse complement strand
CCTCCCCGAATTGATCGAGCACCTGAAGGATCTCTACCTCGATCTGTCGGGAGGTCACATTCCCAGCGCTCGCAAGGTTGGTGAGCTCGTCATGCCATGAAGCGCCTCGATCTGATCAGGACGATCGAGGCGGGCGGATGCGTGTTGGTAAGGAATGGTGGCAGGCATGATTGGTATCGCAACCCAATCACGGGCGTCTCTCAGCCCGTGCCTCGCCATCGGGAGATCAAGGAGCCTCTTGCGCGGCGGATAATCCGGATGCTTACGCAGGAGTCACGGGAGCACCGGAGTGAAGACGGCGGTTCCGGAAGTGCGGAGCCAAGCGTCGAACCCACCGGCGAATAGAGCCCGGCGGTGTGGCCGAGACCGCGGCCGGCCGCGTTAGCGGCGGATACCGGTGCCGACCGTGAAACCGACCAGGCCGACGTTGCCCAGGTACGAATCGAGCGGTGTCCAGTACTGCGACTCGAACCCGGCGGAGACAAACCCGATCGCGCCCCAGCCGATGCGCCGTTCGTACTGCGTGCCCACCTTCAGTTCGAGAATACTGAGCATGGTGCTTTCCCCGGCATACGTGTTCGTGAACGTGCCGCCCGGGTTGACGTTCGTAAAGACGCCGGGGCTATTGCCGTAGACACCGGACCACTGCACGCCGCCGTAGCCTTGGAGTCCCTCGAACCAGCCGATGTCACGATACGCAAGGGTTCCAGCCGTGAGCCCCCAGCCATCGAACCGATTCCGCTGGGACGAGGTTAGAATAGTTGTGCTCTGGCTCGTGGAAACTTCATTCCCCGCGTAGGTCACTCCGCCGAGGAACATCAGATCCCATTTCCGAAACGACACCATCTGCGTAGCCAAAAGGTCGAGCTTCTGAAACACGAGCCGCACGTCCGCTGCGACGGGCAAAATCACCCCTGCTTGGTTCAACGTGCTAACGCCGGATGAGAACTGATCCCACTGCCACCAATTCACGCGCCAGCCGAGCCCATCGCAATTCTGATGGCCACTCCACAGCCGCCAGCCTGGGAGAAACTCATTCGCCGATGCAATGCCCAAAGGGCCGCTGTCACTGTTGCCGAAGAAGGCGCCCCCTATCGCCGAACTGAACGGCTTGAGCCACATGATTTCGGCTCCGCCGTAGTAGCCCTCTGTGCGGCAGCGGCCCCACGCGAAGTCCCGCCCCACGCAGGGGCCGCAGGGCGCACAGGCGGACGCGGCCGGCTCGTCGGCGTCGGGAAGATACGACCCGCTGTCGGCCCGGGTCCGGGGCTCGGCATCGTGCTCCGCGAGTCGCTCCTCGAGCGCGGCGATCCGGGCCTCGAGTTCCGCCGTGCCGCCGAGTTGGGCGAATTCGCTCGCCGTCGCCACTCCCGAGACGAGCCCTGTGACAATCGCCAGAAACGCACAGCCGCAGGGTCCACCCAAGCCGCAGGCCATGTGAAATCTGCAGGCCCGGCGGCGGGGCAGGGGCCGGCCACCTGTGGAATCAGCCGATTGCCGGCGGGCGTAGAATCCTGCACATCCCTTCCATGACTCGCTGACTCGTGAATTCGTGGCACGGCCGCCCTCTCTGCGGAGCCCTGCCATGCCCCATAAGCGGATCCTCTTCCGCTCCGACGCCCGCGAGCGGGTGCTCCGCGGCGCGACCACGCTCGCCGACGCGGTTCGCGTGACGCTCGGACCCAAGAGCAAGTGCGTGCTCATCGAGAAGAAGTGGGGCGCGCCGCTCGTGTGCAACGACGGGGTCACGATCGTCAAGGAGATCGACCTCGAGGACCCGGAGGAGAACCTCGGCGCCCACATGCTCCGCGAGGCGGCCGAGCGCACGGCCGACGTCGTGGGCGACGGCACGACCACGGCCACGCTGCTCGCCCACGCGATCTTCGCCGACGGCCTGCGCAATCTCGCCGCCGGGGCGAGCGCCGTCGACATCAAGCGCGGGCTCGACCGCGGGCTCAAGACGGCCGTGGCCACGATCCGCGGCTTGTCGCGGCCGGTCGCCAGCCGCAAGGAGAAGGCCCAGGTGGCCACGATCTCCGCCCACAACGACGCCGCCCTCGGCGACTTCGTGGCTGAGGCGATGGAGCGGGTGGGGAGCGAGGGCGTCGTCACGGTCGAGGAGGCGAAGGGGACGGAGACGGCGATCGAGGTGGTCGACGGCATGCAGTTCGACCGCGGCCTGCTCTCGCCCTACTTCATCACCGACGCCGAGCGGCAGCAGGCCGTCGTCGAGCATCCACTCCTGCTTCTCTACGAAGGCAAGATCGCGAGCCTCAAGGACTTCCTGCCGTTCCTCGAGGCGATGGTGCCGGTGCGGCGGCCGCTGGTGGTGATCGCCGAGAGCATCGAGGCCGAGGCGCTGGCGACGCTCGTCGTCAACCGGCTGCGCGGGATCCTCGAGTGCGTGGCTGTGAAGGCCCCGGGCTACGGCGACCGCCGCAAAGACCTGATGCAGGACATGGCGATCCTGACCGGCGGGAAATTCATCTCGACCGACCTCGGGATCACGCTCGACGCGGTGAAGGCCGCCGACCTCGGGTCGGCCGATCGCGTGGTCGTCGACCGCGATACGACGACGATCATCGGCGGCAAAGGGGACAAGGCCGCGATCGCCGCCCGCTGCGAGGAGATCCGCCGCCAGGCCCGGGAGACGACGAGCGACTACGACCGCGAGAAGCTCGACGAGCGGCTGGCCAAGCTCGCCGGCGGCGTGGCGATCATCCGCGTGGGCGCGCCCACCGAGGCCGAGCTCAAGAGCCGCAAGGAGGCCCTCGCCGACGCGATCAGCGCCACGAAGGCCGCCGTGGCGGAGGGGATCGTGCCCGGGGGCGGGCTCACGCTCCTGCGGGCGATCGACGCCCTCGAGCCGCTCGAGCACGAGTGCGACGGCGACGAGCGGACGGGCGTGCGGATCCTCCGCCACGCGCTCGAGATCCCCACGCGCACGATCGCGGAAAACTCGGCCGCCGACGGCGGCGTGGTGGTCGGCGACCTGCGCCGCGGCACGGGCAGCCACGGCTTCGACGCGGCCCGCGGCACGTATTGCGACCTCGTCGAGGCGGGGATCGTCGATCCGACGAAGGTGGTGCGAATCGCGCTGGAAAACGCCGTCAGCGTGGCGGGCACGCTCCTGCTCACGGAGGCCACGCTCACGGAGGTGAAGGACGAGCACGCCGACAAGCTCCAGCCCGAGCTCGCCGGGATGTAAGCGAGCGCGGGCGAGGCCTCACCACTTGAGGCCGAAGCGGGCGCCCTGCGAGTCGCTGGTGAGGCCGCCCTTGAGGGGGCCG
>JBJSZP010000497.1:0-878 GCA_046090365.1 Planctomycetia bacterium | reverse complement strand
GGCGACAACGTGGGCGACGTGGCCGGCATGGGCGCCGACCTCTACGAGAGCTACTGCGGCTCGATCCTCGCCACCGCCGCCCTCGGCGTGGCCGCGTTCCCCGGCGACTACCGCATGCAGATGGCGGCGCTGTTCCTGCCGATGGCGATCGCCTCGGTGGGCACGCTGCTCTCGATCTGGGGCATCTGGCAGGTGCGCACGAAGGAGGATTCGTCGCAGAAGGCCCTCCTCGCCGCGCTGGCCACGGGCATCAATCTCTCAACCATCGCGATCATCGTGGCCACGTTCGTGATCACGTTCCTGCTGATGCGCGGCCCCGAAGGCGTCTATTGGGGTGTTGCCGTCTCCGTGATCATCGGTCTCGTTGCGGGCTGGCTCATCGGCAAGTGGACGGAATACTCGACGAGCAACGAGTACGCCCCCACGAAGGAACTCGCCGACCAGGCCCTCACCGGCCCGGCCACGATCATCATCGGCGGCATCGCCGAGGGCATGCTCTCCACGTGGGCCCCGGTGCTGATTACGGGCGTGGCCACGCTGCTGTCGTTCGGCTTCGCCAACGGGTTCGACTTCGCCAACCCGAATGCCTTCGCCCTCGGCCTCTACGGCGTGGGCATCGCCGCGGTCGGCATGCTCTCCACGCTCGGCATCACGCTCGCCACCGATGCCTACGTCCCGATCGCCGACAACGCGGGTGGCAACGCCCAGATGGCCGGCCTCGCCGAGGTGGTCCGCGAGCGGACCGACGCGCTCGACGCCCTCGGCAACACGACCGCCGCCACGGGCAAGGGCTTCGCGATCGGCTCGGCCGCCCTCACGGCCCTCGCCCTGCTCGCGGCCTACATCGAGGAGGTGCGGATCGGGTTCGAGCGCTGGGG
>JBJSZP010000496.1:0-1547 GCA_046090365.1 Planctomycetia bacterium | reverse complement strand
TCCGACGAATGGCTCACCACCTGCCACAGATACGAGCCGTCGGCATCCCCCGGCGCGATCACCTCGCCCGACGAGCCGCCCGCCAGCGCCTGGCCGAAGCTCGTGAGGTCGAGCCCGCCCTGCTTCTTGTCGGGATTGTGGCACCCGCCGCACTTCTCCCTGAAGATCGGCAGCACATGTTCCTCGTATGTAGGCGGCGCGTCCGCGGCGGCGGCGAATCCGGCGAACAGCGCAAGCACGACGGCGCCGAGCCAACTCGCCCAAGCCGGCTCGTGACTGGCTAGACCAGACTTCAGCCTGGCAATGTCTCTAGAAGCGCGCCGGCTCGTGACTGCCCACGCCCTCTCGCTTGACGCTCGCCTCGGCCCTCCAGGCCTCGGCTCTCTGCGTGTCCGCTTCGCTTTCGCCATCCATGGCTGCGCTCGCTCCCACAGCCCGCTCGAGGGCATGGGCAGCCCCGATCCTCCTCTTTTCAGTTGAGGAGGATTCGGGCTCCCCGTGTCCCTGAGACGGCGTATTTGACCAGCGCAGCCATGGATGGCGCAGCGCAGGCAAATCCGAGCGAGCCGTAGCCTGGAGGGCGGAGGCGAGCGTCCGGCGAGGGGATACGGGGAGCCCGAAGCCGGATTGGGCGAGTTGACGTTGATGTCCACCGCGTGCATCGAAATGATCAGTGGTTGAAGATGAATTCGGGGGAGTTGAGGAGCGCCCAGAAGATGTCCTCGAGGGCGGCCTTGCGGTCCGGGGCGGCCATCACGGCCGTGAGCGTCTCGATCCGCTCACGCTCCGTCGGCATCCGGCCGTAGGTCCGCACGAACAGGCCGTCGATGATCTCGCTGTCGGGCGTGCCGGCGTCGACCGCCTTGGCCACGAGGCCGCCCTGCCTGATGCGGTCGTTGGCTGCGTCGCCGTTCAGGAGGTGGAGGGCCTGGGACAGGCTCGGATCCATGCGGACGGCGCAGCTACAGACGTCGTCGCGGGTGGCGCGGCCGAAGGTGGTGAGGAAGTAGTTGGTGGTCCGGCCGTCGGCCACTTGCACGGCGCGGGCGCCGAGGGGCAGGCCGGGGAACTTGTTCTTCGTGTCGGTCACCTGTGCGAGCACGTCGAGGAGCACCTCGGCCCGGATGCGGCGCACCGCGGCGTGCGAGAAGTTGACGTCGTCGAGCTTGTTGCTCGCGTTCGTGTCACACGACCGCTGGTACGTGCGGGAGTTGACGATGTCGCGGACGAGCTGACGGAAGTCCCAGCCCGAGGCGGCGAAGCGGCGGCCGAGCTCGGCCAGGAGCGGGCCGTTGGAGGGCGGGTTGCTCACGCGGGCGTCGTCGGGCTCGTGGATGATGCCGCGGCCGAAGAAGTGGGTCCAGGCGACGTTCGCCACATGCTTGGCGAAGTAGGGATTGTCGGGAGAGGTGATCCAGGCGGCGAGCGCCTCGCGCCGATCGCGGTCGGTCACCTTCGGCGTCTCGCCGCCGAGGAACTTGGGGGCCACCGTCTGGCCCGTGACGGGATGCTTCATGTCGCCGGCGCCCGAGTCGTAGACGATGAAC
>JBJSZP010000495.1:0-4339 GCA_046090365.1 Planctomycetia bacterium | reverse complement strand
CCGGTCGACGTGGTCGCCCTGTGCGACGTCGACGGCCGCGGCCTCGAGCAGGCCGCCGGGCACTGCCCGGCGGCCCGCACGTATCGCGACTTCCGCCGGCTGTACGAGGATTCGCCCGCCTTCGACGGCGTGGTCGTGAGCACCTGCGAGCACACGCACGCCTTCGCCACGCTGCCGGCGCTGCGCATGGGCAAGGCGGTGTACTGTGAGAAGCCCCTCACGCTCAACGTCCAGGAGGCGCGGCTGGTGCGCGAGGCCGCCGCGGCGGCGAAGGTGCCCACGCAGATGGGCACGCAGATCCATGCCGGCGAAAACTACCGCCGCGTCGTGGAGTTCGTGCGCGGCGGGGCGATCGGGCCTGTGTCGGAGGTGCACGTGTGGGTGAATCGGGCGTGGGGGCTGCAAAGCCAGGCGGAGGCCGAGGCGAACAAGGATCCTTACGGCTGGTACGCGGGCCCGGACGGGGCCCGCACGTTTGCCACCGCCCGGCCGGCCGAGATCCAGACGCCGCCGGAGCACCTCGACTGGGATCTGTGGCTGGGGCCCGCGCCGCAGCGGCCGTTTCACGAGGTCTACCACCCCGGCCCGAAATGGTATCGGTGGTGGGACTTCGGCAACGGCACGCCGACGAGCAGCCCCTTCGACCCGTACGCGGGCCTGCTCACGGAGGCCAACCACCTCGGCAACGTGGCCTTCCGTGCCGGCGGAAAGCTGCTCTGGGACTCCCGGGCGATGCGGGTCACCAACACGCGTGCCGCCGACCGCTTCCTCGCCCGCGAGCCGCGGGCAGGCTGGAGCCTCCGCGGGTGAGGCTCGGTTCCGCCCGCGGCGGAACCGAGCCCATGCCGGGCATGCCCGGCGGATGCGGAACCACGGTTCGCCTCGCGGCAGCGGACGGCGTTGTCCCGTGCACCGCAGCCCCCCTGTTGCTACACTGAGGGGTTTCCCGTCCGTGCCCCGTGGCCCCTTGGCCCGCCCCGCCCGACGAAGGACCTCGTCCGCCGTGCCCTCCCCCGCCAAACCGAAGCCCACCTCGGCCCAGAACAAGGCCATCCAGAAGGCCGACACGCTCATCGAGGCGCTCGGCTGGATCCGCAAGTTCCGCGACACCACCACGGTGATCAAGCTCGGTGGCAGCGTCGTGGAGCATCCCGACTCGCTGCGGCACCTCCTGCTCGACATCGTGTTCATGTCGACGCTCGGGATGCGGATCGTGGTCGTGCACGGCGGCGGCAAGGCGATCAGCCGCGCGATGGACTCAGCCGGCATCGAGCCGCGGTTCGTGCAGGGCCGGCGCTACACCGACCAGGCCACGCTCGACATCGTGGAGCGGGTGCTCGCCACGGAGCTCAACCACGACCTCGTCGCCAGGATCGAGGAGTACGGCGGCCGGGCGATGTCGCTCAACTTCCTCTCCACGAACGTCCTGTTTGGCGAGCGGCTGGCCCTCGACGGGCCCGACGGCGAGCCCGTCGATCTGGGCTTCGTCGGTGAGGTGACCCGCGTCGACCGGCTGACGATCGAAAACCTCACGTATGCCGGCCAGGTGCCGGTGATCCCCTCGATGGCGATCACGGCCGACGGCCAGAAGCTCAACGTCAACGCCGACACGGCGGCCACGGCCGTGGCCGCGGCGATCGGCGCCGAGAAGCTCGTCGTGCTCTCCGACATCCCGGGCGTGCTCCTCGACGTGAACGACCCCGAGAGCCTCGTGCACTCGCTCTCCGCCACGGAGGCCCGCCGCCTGATCGCCAACGGCACGATCTCGGCAGGCATGATCCCCAAGATCGAGGGCTGCCTCGACACGCTCGAGCGGGGCGTGCGGAAGATCCACATCATCGACGGCCGGCTACGGCACTCCCTCCTGCTCGAGATCTACACGACCAGCGGTGTCGGCACGGAACTCGTCCGCGACGACTCCATCGCCCTGTCTGTTCGCGAAACGGCCGCCGCCGCGCGGTAGCCTTCCTTCCCAGGAGCCCTCTCGATGGCCACGATCGACGCTTCGCATTTGACGGGCGCCTCCGCTTCCATCGGCGCCAAGACGCAGTCGGTGATCGACACGTTCGACCGCTACGTCGTGCCGAACTACCGGCGGTTTCCGGTGTGCCTCGTGCGCGGGGCCGGCTCGCGGGTGTGGGATGCCGAGGGCACGGAATACCTCGACCTGTTCCCCGGCTGGGGCTGCAACCTGCTCGGCCACTGTCCGGAGCCGGTCGTACGGGCCGTGCAGGAGCAGGTCGCGAAGCTGATCCACGTGCCCAACACGTGGTACACCGAGCCGCAGGGGGAGTGGGCGAAGCTGCTCTCGGAGCGGTCGTTCGGCGGCCAGGCCTTCTTCTGCAACTCGGGCACCGAGGCCAACGAGGCGGCTATCAAGCTCGTGCGGCTCCGCAGCGACGGCAAGCGCTACAAGATCATCACGTTCAAAGGCGGCTTCCACGGCCGCACGATGGGGAGCGTGTCGGCGACGGCCCAGCCCAAGTATCACGAGGGACTCGGCCCGATGGTGGCCGGCTTCCAGTACGCCCCGCACGGCGACCTCGAGGCGGTCGAGAAACTGATCGACGAGCACACGGGCGGAATCCTCGTGGAGCCGATCCTGGGCGAGGGAGGCGTGGTGCCCGCGCCGGCCGGCTTCCTCCAGGGCCTGCGGCGGATCGCCGACGAGCGCGACCTGCTGCTCGTGTTCGACGAGGTGCAGTGCGGCTGCGGCCGCACCGGGAAGTGGTTCGGCTACCAGCACTTCGGCGTCAAGCCCGACGTGATCACGCTCGCCAAGAGCCTGTGCGCGGGCGTCGCCGGCGGCGCGATGCTCACCACCAAGGACCTCGCCAAGCACCTCCGCCCCGGCATGCACGCGGCCACGTTCGGCGGCAACCCCGTGGCGGCGGCCGCGGGCGTGGCGGCGATCCGCATGATCGACGACGAGGGGCTCCTCGCCCACGTGGAGCGGGCGGCCGCGGTCTTCCATGAGCGGCTCGCGGCCCTCAAGGAGCGGTGCGACGCCGTGGTGGACGTGCGCGTGATCGGGATGATGATCGGCGTCGAACTCTCGATCGACGGCGCCGCCGTCGTGCAGGCCGCGCTCGAGCGGCAATTGCTCGTCAACTGCACGCAGGGACGCGTGATCCGGCTCCTGCCGGCGATGAACATCTCCGAGGCCGACGTCCACGAGGGCTGCGACAAGCTCTCCGACGCCATCCTCGAGGTCGCCTCCCACGCCTGAAAAGGCGTCTGTCCCCGCCGCCCCATGCGACACATCCTCGTTCCCGAAGACCTCACCGCCCACGAGATCGAGGCGATCTTCGCGATCTCCCACGACCTCGAGACGAAGTACGACGCCGGCCTGCGCGACGCGCTCCTCCCCGGCCGGGTGCTCGCGCTCGTGTTCGAAAAGCCGAGCCTGCGCACACGGGTGTCGTTCGAGGCGGCCATGGCCCACCTCGGCGGCTCGAGCGTTTTCCTGGGGGAAGACGCCGGCTTCTCGTCGTCGAGGGAGAGCATCGCCGACTTCGGCCGCGTGCTCAGCCAGTATGCCGACGCGATCGTGTGCCGTTCGAAGGTCCACGACACGATCCTCGCCCTCGCCGCCGCCGCGACCGTGCCGGTGATCAACGGCCTCTCCGACTACACCCACCCCTGCCAGGCGCTCGCCGACGTCTACACGCTCAAGGAGCACGTGGGCCGCCTGGCCGGCCTGACCTTCACGTTCGTGGGCGACGGCAACAACGTGGCCCGGTCGCTGGCCGTGGTGTGCGGCCTCCTCGGGATGCGATTCGTGCTCGCGGCCCCGAAACGCTACCAGTTCGGCGACTCCTTCCGGGCCCACCTCCGCTCGCTCCTCCCGAACATGGAACTCGTGGAGACCACCGATCCCGTGGCGGCGGTGCAGGACGCGGCCGTCGTCTACACCGACGTCTGGGCGAGCATGGGTCAGGAAAAGGAGCGGGCCGTCCGGCTCGAGGCCTTCAAGCCCTACCAGGTGAACGCCGCCCTCATGAAGCACTGCCCGCAGGCCTTCTTCATGCACTGCCTCCCGGCCCGCCGCGGCGAGGAGGTGACCGACGACGTGATCGACGGCCCGCAGAGCCTTGTGGTCGACGAGGCCGCCAACCGGATGCATGTCCAGAAGGGCCTCCTCGCCTGGCTATTGGCGAAGTAGCGCGCGCCGGCTTCGGGCTCCCCGTATCCCGTCGTGGGATAGGCTTCAGCCTGTCATGCCTCAACGCGCTCAAACCGGCTTCGGGCTCCCCATATCCCGTCGCCGGACGTTCACTGCGGCCCTCCAGGCCTCCGTTCACTCGACTCCGGCTGCGCTGCGCCATCCATGGCTGCG
>JBJSZP010000494.1:0-2916 GCA_046090365.1 Planctomycetia bacterium | reverse complement strand
TTCACGGTGGCGAACGGACGGGTCCTGTTCGGCCTGTCGGCGATCAAGGGCTGCGGCGGCCAGGCAGCGGAGGCGATCGCGGCCGAGCGGGCGCGGGGCGGGCCGTTCCGCGACCTCGACGACTTCTGCGGCCGGCTCGATCCGTCGGTCGTCAACAAGACCGCCGTCGAGAGCCTGGCGAAGGCGGGAGCGCTCGACGGGCTCGGCGGCCACCGCGGAGCGATCCTCGCCGGCATCGAGAAGGCGATGGCCGCCGGCGCGGCCCGGGTGGCCGACCGCAAGAGCGGCCAGAAAAACCTGTTCGACGCGTTCGAGGATGCGGCCAGCGCCGCGGCGTCGCCCGTGCCCTCGAGCCTGCCCGACGTGTCGCCGCTCTCCGATCTCGAGATGCGGTCGGGTGAGAAGGAGGTGCTCGGTTACTACGTGCACAGCCATCCGCTCGCCGAGCATGCGAGCCTGCTCGAGGCGATCTGCACGCACGGCACCGGCGGCCTCGGCGCCGTGAAGGCCAAGGGCGACGTGGTGATCGGCGGGCTCGTGGCCGCGCTCAAACTCTCGAACGTCAAGCAGCCGCGGCCCGGATCGACGCACACGCGCTATGGGATGTTCGATCTCGAGGACATGGACGGGCTCGTGCGCACGATCTGCTGGCCGGAGGACTACGCCCGGCTCGGCGAGTGGATCGTGGCCGACGCCGTCGTGGTGGTGAGCGGGTCGATCGATCGCCGTGCCGGCAGCGACGAGACGAACCTGATCGTCAACGACTTGGTGCCGATCGCCGACGTGTGGAGCCGGCCCGTGCGGAGCGTGACCGTGAAGGTGACGGAGCCGGGGCACGGGCCGGAGACGCTCGACCGTCTGGCACAGGTGCTCAGGCGCCATCCGGGGCAGGCGCCGGTCCGGCTGGTCCTCGAACTGGCCGACGGCCGGCGTGTGCTGATGGAGGCCGACCGTGAGAAGGTGGCCTGGTCGCACGCCCTCCTCGTTGAACTCACCGACCTCCTCGGCCTGGGCTGCGTCCGTGCCGCGGTCACCCTGGGCCAGAAGCGGCGGGATGCCGAACCGGCCCGCCGGGGCCCGAAGGCGTTTGCCTGAGCGGGACCCCGTTTTCAGGCTCGAAATCACGCGAACCAGCGGGCGAGTGGAGATCGGCCCCCTGCGCAGACGATACTAGATGCGGAGATTTGGGTTGCCCCCGGGACGTGCCATGAAAACCTCTCGTTTCGCCCTGTTGCTGTGCTGCGCATGCACTGCTGCAGCGCTGCTCTGCGCCCCCGCGTTCGGCAAAATGGGTGGTGGCATGGGTGGGATGGGTGGCATGGGCGGCGGCATGGGTGGCATGGGCGGCGGCATGGGTGGGATGGGCGGCATGGGTGGCGGTGGTATGGGTGGCATGGGCGGCGGCATGATGGGTGGCGGTGCAACCGGTGCCGCCGGCGTGATCATCGACGCCCAGGGAGTGCTGCGAACGCATGGCGTCCGCGATGCTGGCCTGTCGCTCGAGCGCCGCAAGGCCGCAGCCGCGACGCTGCCCGGCGAACTTCAGAAGAGCTCCAAGCTCCGCATGGTCTCGCTGTCGCGGCTCGAGGCCGAAGTGGCGAAGGCCGCCGCCACGGGCCGCGGCATTCCCGACGAGTATGAGAAACTTGCCGGCCTCACCCGCATCCAATACGTGTTCATCTACCCGGGCGAGGGCTCCGACCGCGGCGACATCGTGATCGCCGGCCCGGCCGAAGGCTGGATCACCGACGCCACGGGCCGCGTCGTGGGCATCGAGACGGGCGCCCCGACGCTCCTCCTCGAAGACCTCGCCGCCGCGCTCCGCGCCTTCCCGCCGGGCCAGCCGCGCGACCACGCCCTCGGCTGCTCGATCGATCCCAAGCAGGAGGGCCTCGCCGCGATGCAGGCATACCTCCGCAAGCTGGGCCGGATCAACCCGAAGGCCTAGAGCACCGAGGAGATCGTCACCGGAATGCGGCAGGCCCTCGGCACGCAGGTAGTGCGGGTCGACGGCGTGTCGCCGGCGACGCACTTCGCCCAGGTGATGGTCGAGGCCGACTCCCGCATGAAGCTCATCGGCATCGGCCTCGAGCGGCAGCCGGTGAAGATGTCGACCTGGATCGAGCTCGCAAGCGCCGGCTCCGTCGCCGCCAACGCCCTCCAACGCTGGTACTTCACGCCCGACTACCAGTGCGTGCGGATCTCCGAAGACGACCTCGCCATCGAGTTCGTGGGCCGCGGCGTGAAGCTCGTGGGCGCCGACGAGGCCGTGCTCCCCGACGGACGCCGGATGTCGGCCGACCGGGCCGACCGGGCGAGCAAGGCGTTCACCGAGGCGTTCACGAAGAAGTATCCCGAGATCGCGGCCCGTAGCCCCGTCTACGCCCAGTTGCGCAATCTGATC
This sequence comes from Planctomycetia bacterium, assembly GCA_046090365.1. Taxonomy (GTDB): domain Bacteria; phylum Planctomycetota; class Planctomycetia; order Pirellulales; family UBA1268; genus RGVT01. Next base: position 512 of record JBJSZP010000494.1, on the reverse strand, counting down.
GACATGGCCGTGGCCGCCGCCTACCTCCAGGAGCACGACGCCTACGGCCGCACGCAGTGGGGCGCCGAGAAACTGCTCGACGAGACGACCTACCCGATCGAGCGGCACGCGGTGCCGCTCGAGGTCGAGACGGCGATCAACGCCGTGTGGCGGCAGAACCGCCTGCTGACGCCGATCGGCGGCGGCGTGACGATCCAGCCCACGATCGCGCTCGAGTCGCCCAACCTGTTCCTGGACGACCAGGGCACCGTCGCCGCCGCCCGCGGCACGAAGCTCGAGATCCCCGCCGGCCGCTGGTGGTGGCAGTAGGACAGGCTTCAGCCTGTCATGCCCTGTCTAATGCGCACCGGCTCGGGATTGCCCCGTACCACCTCGCCGGACGCTCACTGCGCCCATCCATGGGCTCCGTTCGCTCGGAGTCACAGGCGCTGCGCCATCCATGGCTCCGCTGGTGACTCACGCCGGCTCAATGGTAGGGGCAACCCCTCGCCTCCTCTTTCCTGATTCAGTTG
>JBJSZP010000493.1:0-1995 GCA_046090365.1 Planctomycetia bacterium | reverse complement strand
CAAGGACGTGTTCTTGAAGGACATCTGGCCGACGGCCGACGAGGTCCGCGAGACCGTGGCGGCGTGCGTGCAACCGACGCAGTTTCAGGCCCGCTACGGCAATGTGTGGCAGTCGAACCCGCGCTGGAACGCCGTGCCCACCAGCACGGGCGAGCTCTACGACTGGGACGCCACGAGCACCTACATCCAGGAGCCGCCGTTCCTGGCCGATCTCACGCGCACGCCGCAGCCGCCCCAGAGCGTGCGCGGCGCCCGCGTGCTGCTCGCGCTCGGCGACAGCGTGACCACCGACCACATCTCGCCCGCCGGCAGCATCGCGAAGACGAGCCCCGCCGGAACGTATCTCATCGAGCACGGCGTGCCTCCGGCCGACTTCAACAGCTACGGCGCCCGCCGCGGCAACGACCGCGTGATGACCCGCGGCACGTTCGCCAACATCCGGATCCGCAACCTGCTCGTGCCGGGCACCGAAGGGGGCGTGACGCGGCTCCTCCCGGGCACGGAGGTGATGCCGGTGTACGACGCGGCGGTGAAATACAAGGCCGCCGGCACGCCGCTCGTGGTGCTCGCCGGCGCGGAGTATGGCACCGGCAGCTCGCGCGACTGGGCCGCGAAGGGCACGATGCTCCTCGGCGTGCGGGCCGTGCTCGCCACGAGCTTCGAGCGCATCCACCGCTCGAACCTCGTCGGCATGGGCGTGCTTCCGCTCGTGCTCCCCGAGCCCTGGCAGCAGCTCGGCCTCACCGGCGAGGAGACATTCGACATTCCGTTCGAGGGCCTCGCGCCGCGGACCACGGTGACCGTGACTGCGCGGCGGCCCGCCGGCACCACGAAGCAGATTCCCTGCCTCGTGCGGATCGACACGCCTGTCGAGCTCGACCAGTTCAAGGCGGGCGGCATCCTGCCCTTCGTGCTCCGCAAACTGCTCGCAGGCTGACCGCGACCGCTGTGATCGCTTCGTGCGGCGGCGCTTGCGCAGGCCGCACGATTTTCCAAACGCGCCGGCGCGGCCGCGAAACGTGCGCAGGCCCCGGCCGCTCACGGCCGCGTGCGGCGCACGCCGCTGGTTGGACCGAGGCCGTTTTTGATACAGTGCGGCTCACGGAGGCCCGCGGGAAGGCGGGCCCGTTCACTCGATCAGTGTGCGACGTCGCGCTCGAGCGCCACGCTCGCCCACGAAGGAGGGAGTTTTCGTGGCCAGCACACTCGTCACCGAATCATCGTCGTCGTCGACGACGGCCCGCAGCGAGCCTCGGGCCCATTCCCGCACGGCGATCGCCCGGCTCGTGCTCGATGAACTCGCCCGGGTGCAGCCGCCCGCGCGGCGCGGCCGGCTCGTGCCCACGACGACGCTCCTCGAGGCCGGGATCGATCCGCTCGGCTTCCTCGACGCCGTCACCCGGATCGAGGGTCGCTACCAGATGCGGTTTTGCGAGGAATGGCTCGCCGGTATCCGCACCTGCGGCGACCTGATCGAGTGCATCGCCGAGCACATGTTCGACGCCGCCGACCGCACCGCGGGTGGGTTCTCCACAGACCGCGACGATGAGCCTGCCGCCGGGGCCCGTCGGCAGAGCCCGCGGTTTGCGATGGCCCCGTCTGCGGCCGCCGAACCCTTTCCCGAGTGCGCCGCGCTCGAGGAGCGGCTTGCCGCGCTCGAGGAGGCCGGCCTCGCCGACCCGTTCCTCCTCGCCAACGAGCAGGTCAGGCAGCGGACGGCCCGGATCGCCGGCCGCGACGTGGTCAGCTTCACGAGCTTCGACTACCTCGGCCTGGCCGGGCATCCCGACGTGAAGCGGGCCGCGAAGGAGGCGATCGACCGGTTCGGCACGAGCGCCTCGGCGAGCCGCATGGTGGGGGGCAACAACACGCTCCTCGACGCCCTCGACGAGGAGCTCGCCGCGTTCCTCGGCACCGAGCGGGCCGTCGTGTTTCCCTGCGGCTACGGCACGAACGCGTCGGTGTTCAACCACCTCTTCGGCGAGGGCGATCTGA
>JBJSZP010000492.1:0-3495 GCA_046090365.1 Planctomycetia bacterium | reverse complement strand
CCCCGGCCCTCTCCCTGGGGGAGAGGGAGAGCGGTTATTCAAGCTCTTCCAGCCACGCGCGCAGTTCGTTCTCGTACTCGCTCGCGAGGCCGCCCACGATGAGCTGGCGGTGGAAGGCGGCGGCGCCCCCCTTCTCGAGGTCGGCGTCCTCGGCCCCCTGGAACCGCTTTGCGGGGTCGGGGGCGATGAGGCCGCGGCAGAAGTCCATGAGCAGCTGGTTGCAGGTCACGTCGGCCGGCAGGAGCTGCGGCAGCCGGTTCACGAGCGACCGCTTGGCCTCGAGCAGGTCGGCGAGCGAGGTGAGGCCGGCGAACGGCGGCTGGCCCGAGAGCATCTCGATGAGCACGTAGCCGAGGCTGGCGAGGTCGGACCGCGGGGAGTTTTCCTTGCCCTCGAGCACCTCCGGGGCCGCGTACGAGGGGGTGCAGGTGCGGTTGGCTGGCATGTCGTCGAGCGCGAGGGCGGAGCCGATATCGATGATCTTCGCGTTGCCCGTGCGCTTCACCATGATGTTCGAGGTCTTGATGTCGCCGTGCACGACGCCGTCGCGATGGAGGGCGGCGAGGGCGGCGAGGCACTCCCGCACGATCGCGATCGCCACGCCCGGCTTGAGCCGCGACTGCTGCGGGCCGGCCGTCACGATCACGTTGTTGAGATACTTCCAGCGGTCGTCGCTCACGCTCTGCCGCGTGAGGTCGAGGAGCTCCGGGGCGAGCAGCCGCGAGAGGTCGTAGCCGTCGATCCACTCCATCTCCATGATCCGGATCCGCCGCTGCTCCACGAAGTTCTGCACGTCGAGGAGGTTGTCGTGCTGGATCTGGGCCACCCGCGACGACACCTTCGCGATCCGTTCCATGGCCTCGTCGTAGAGGGCCTCCGTCTCGAACCGCTCGGGCGAGAAGATCTTGAGGGCGACCGGCAGCGTGAAGCCGTCGGAGCCCCGCCGCGTCGTGAGGAACACGATCCCCTGCCCGCCCGCGCCGAGCCGGCGGCCGAGGTTGTGGTATTCCGTCCAGTTGAGCCGGCCGCCGGCCACGATCTCGCCGTAGCGGGCGAGCAGTTCCTCCGGGCAGCGGCTCCCCACCTCCCCCGACACCGAGATCGTCGGCCGGCCCTCCTGGTAAAGCGTCGTCGTCATCGAGTGGCCGCGGTGGTCGTCGGGATTGGAGGCATTCACGGGTGCGAGGCGATGGTGTGTGTGGAGGGCTCGGGAAATCCGAGCCGCTTGTCGACGAGATTCACGAGCCGTGTTCCCGCCAGGTATCTGCGGAGATTGTCGCAGAAAAAATCGGTCATTGCATCGATTCGGCGTGCCGCCTGGCCGCCCACGTGCGGCGTGATCACGAGCCGCGGGGCGGTCCAGAGCCCGCTCGACGGGGCGGGAGGCTCCTCGGGCGTGACGTCGAGGCCCGCCGAGTCGAGGTGGCCGCGCTCGAGCGCGTCGACGAGCGCATCCTCCACGACCAGGGGGCCGCGGGCGACGTTCACGAGGATCGCGCCCGGCTTCAGCCGCGCGAGGGCCGCGGCGTCGATCATGCCGCGGGTCTGGTCGGTGAGCGGGGCGGCCAGGATGAGGATGTCGGCCTGCGGCAGGAGGTCGGGCAGCGTGTCGGGGCCGCCGAGGAATTCGACCGCCGCCGGTTTGTGCACCGGGAAGAAGTCGGTGGCGAGGATGCGCACGTGAAACGGCGCGAGCACCTCGACGAGCCGCCGGCCGTTGCCCCCGAGGCCCACGATTACGACGGTTGCGCCAGTGAGGTCGCGGGTGGGGCGGCGGACGAACTCCCGCCGGGCCTGCTGGGCGAGGAACAGCGGGATGCGGCGGGTGCAGGCCGTGATCAGGGCGAGCGTATGCTCCGCCACCTGGTCGGCCAGCACCCCTGAGGCGCTCGTGACCACGATCGGCGAGGCGACGACGCTTGGCACGAGGCAGTGGTCGAGGCCCGCCGCCGACGACTGGATCCAGCGGAGCCGGCCCGCGGCGACGACGTCGTCCCAAGGCACCGGCACCTTCGGATGGCCGCAGAAGATGTCGGCCCCGGGAAGTTCCACGGCCACGCGTTCCTGCCCCGCGTCGACGATCGTGGCCTCGGGCGCGCAGGCCTGGATCTGTGCCACATGGCGTGGCTCCACGGGGTAGCAGAGGACGATGCGGGGGCGATGGCTCATGGATGCGGAGGTCGAAGCGGCGGAAACGGGCTCGGGCGAGACGGGGTTGTGGCACGCGGGCCGCGGGCTTGGCAAGTCGCATGGGGTTCCGGGGCGCGGCCGACCTCTGGCGAAGCCCGGCCCGTAGAATAGACTTGGCGGCATTCCGGCAGCGACCCGCGGGGCCGCGGGCTGCAGGTGGCTTCGTCTCCTGCCGGCTTCGTTTCATCATCGTGGTGGTTCGATGCGTCTGACGCTCCTCGCCGTGGCCGCGCTCGCGTTCCTGCGGATCGTGGTTGGGTTGCACTTTTTCCTGGAGGGCCTCAGTCACCTGCGGGATCCCGACTGGTCGAGCGCGGGCTTCCGCAAGGCCGCCGTCGGACCGCTCGCCGACTGGTATCGCCAGAGCCTGCCGGAAACGGGCGCCTGGTCGGCCACGCTCGGGGCGGCCGGCACGGGCGACACGGCCGCCGCCGCAGCCGCCTGGAAGGAATCCGTGGTCGCCGACTGGAAGAAACTGCTCGCCGCCCGCCAGCGGGCCGCCCCGCTCGATGCCGCCCGGGCGGCCGAGGCGGAGAAACTGCTCGCGGCTGCCGCCGGCGAACTCGACGCCTACGTCGCCGGCATCGACGACGATCTCGCGGCCTACCGGCTGGAGATCGCCCGGTTCGCCGAGATGCGGCAGGCACCGGCCGCCCGCGACGTGCCCTTCGCCCGCGAGCGGGTCGCCAAGAAGCAGAAGGAACTCGCCGCCCAGGCGGCGGGCTGGATGAGGGACGCCACCGCGATCGGCGCGAAGCTCGTCGCCGGCTGGGACGAGCAGCTCTCGGCCGCCGAGCGGCTCCGGGCCGCCGAGGCCGCCCCGCCGCCGGCCCTGTGGAAGGCCGACCGGTTCGTGAGCTGGTCGCTCGTCACGATCGGCGCCTGTCTCGTGCTGGGGCTGTTCGTGAAGTTCAACGCCGTGGGCGGCGCCTGCTTCCTGGCGAGCGTGATCGCCTCCCAGCCCTTCTGGGTGCCCGGCGCGCAGGCCACGTATGACCAGTGGGTGGAGCTGGCGGCGCTGCTCGCGCTGGCGGCCCTTCCCGTCGGCGGCTGGAGCGGCCTCGACTATTTTCTCAGATCCACCCTGAAATCCTGGTGTCCGCTCGCAGGCTGCTGCGGCGGGGCGAACGCGACTCGAGCCTGACGAACGTCACGGAGCATGAGCATGAACTTGAGCGAAGCGCAAAAGTGGGTCGGCAAGGAGAATTTCGACGACGTCGTGAGCGTCACGCGGCGCGACTTCCTCACCGGCACGGTGGCCGCCGGCATCGCCAGCGGTGCGGGGCTCGGCTCGATCTACTTCGG
>JBJSZP010000491.1:0-4228 GCA_046090365.1 Planctomycetia bacterium | reverse complement strand
TCGATGAGCGGCAGCATGCCCCGGCCAATCGAGCCGAATCCGATCATCACGATCGGTCCGTCGATCCGGGCATGAACGGTCGGGGCGGCCATGGAAGCACTCCGTGCGAAACGAGACCACCGGAGTCTGTCGGATTCCGCGGCGGTTGTCCATCATGCGCCGTGGGCGGTTGCCGCGCGGGAAATTTGCGGCCGGCCGGAGCCGAGGGTATGGTGCCGAGACATGCACGGAGTCATCCCCGGAGCCATCGCCATGCGACGTCGTCTTCCGACAGCCCTGCTGCTCGCCTTCTTCGCGGTCGTCACCCCGCGGGCTTCGCGGGCCGTCGACTACCTCTATCCGTTCCTCGACCCGTCCGAAAACCAGGCCGTCGAGGGCGTGCGGCGCTATGACGCCACGAACGTGCTCCTGGCATGCAGTTACACGCTCTCGGGCTCCGCCACCCAGGGCATGTGGTGGGTCGGCTCGCTCACGACCGGTAGCGGCACGCCCTACAAGGTGCTGCCTCAACTCGACGGCCAGACGGTGACCAGTTCGCTCTACTACGGGCCTAACACGGCGTTCGCGAACCCCGCCCTGGGGTCGGGCACGATCCAGATCGTGGGGTCGTATATGTACTCTGAGTCGACCACGCCCAATCTCAACCACGGCGTGCTCTACACCGGCCCCGTGAACGGCTCCGGGGGCACGTGGACGCAGCTCAACGTGCCGAGCAATCTCACGAGCGGCACGGTCGCCAACACAATCCCGCACAGCGTGATGGGCGAACTCGTGGTGGGCAACTACGACCTCGCGGGCGTGGCGGGCTCGGGCAACGCTTTTCTTTACAACACGACCAGCGACAGCTACACGATCTTCAATCTCGGCGGCACGCAGAACCTCACGAGCGCCTACGGCGTGTGGCAGAACTCCGCCGACAGTTACACGATCGTGGGCGGCTCGCAGATCGGCGGGATCAACAAGGCGTTCATCATGGACTATGTCCTCTCGACGGGCAGCTTCGGCACACCGACCTTCTTCGCGCCGCGCGGCGAGGAAGTCACCATCTACTCGCATTTCGAGGGCATCTCCGGCCTGGGCGGAGACCGCTACAGCCTGATCGGGATGACCGTCGATTCGGGCTCGAACCCCGTGGGCGTCGATTACGTGGTCGCAAACCGAAACCCCGATGGCTCGTTCAGCCGCGGCGACTGGATCCCCATCGCGGTGCCGGGCTCCGCCACGACGACCGGCAACACGGTGATCGACGACTTCGCCTTGGGGATCTACACGACCAGCACGTCCGCCGGCACCGCCGCCTATGTCGCCGCGGTGCCCGAGCCGGGCAGCTGGCTCTTGGCCACGATCGGGGCGGCCGGCCTCGGCATCGCCACGCGTCTGGGCCGCCCGCGGAAGACGCCGGCACCGGGCTGAGCCCGGCCGATCAGGGCGCGTCGGCGGTTTCACCCGCGGCCATGCTGCACGCCGCCGCCCACACATCGCGGCCCACGGCCGCCGCCACGAGCCTCACCGAGCCGTCGCCGAACACCACGTTTGCCCCCGACGGATGCTCAGAGAACATCTGGTCGCAATGGCCGGCCGGGTCGTTGGGCACGTGGATCACGCCCGCCTCGTTCGCCGCGGGACCGCTGTGCGAGAGCACGAATGCAGCCGCATGCTCGGCGACTGCGCCGGCCAGCCGCTGCTTCTCCGTGGGGTGGCACCAGGCCCCCGGCACGACTCCCGCCCACGCCTTCTGCGACAGGGCCTGGGAGTGCTCGCCGATGAACACCGTCTTCGAGAGACCGTCGCGCACGTGGGCCGGCCGCGTGCGGGAGTTGCGATAGAGCGGTCCGTTGGACAAGCCGTCCCATGAAGCCCGGGGGGCCGTGTCCCACGGATCCTCGTGGCCCGCGTTGGCGACGAAGTCGGTGCGGCCGAGCCTTGCGCCGGATGAGTGCGGTGCACCGGCCTCGTCCTGCGCGGCGAAGGGCTCGCGCGGGCCGGTCGACGTGGGGCAGAGAAACACGCCGAGCCGCCGCGACACGACTCCCTGATTGGCGGCGGCGGCAACGCCGGCGGCCGCGCTGTAGTCCGCCGCGACGGCCGCCTCTTCGATGAAGGGCGCGATCGCGAGGCCCCAGCCCGTGCCCGGGGCGGCGTCGAACGTGTCGGGGTCGCGGGCTGGGCTCGCCGTGTCGGCGAGGTAGCCGGCGGGAAACTGCCGCCGCGCGTCGGCGTGGTTGTGGAGCGCGAGGCCGAGCTGCCGGAGGTTGCTCGCGCACTGCGACCGGCGGGCCGACTCGCGGGCGCTCTGCACGGCGGGCAGGAGTAGCCCCACGAGCACGCCGATGATCGCGATCACGACGAGCAACTCGACGAGGCTGAACCCGGCGCGGTGGCGAACAAAACTGGCACGGGAGCCCTGCATTTTTGAAACCTCAAAATCAAAATTTTGATGATTCAAAATATGCCGTCGGGTGCCGCGGGGCAAGGGGCGGGCGTTTTGTCTGGGGTGGAGCGGGCGGAGGAAGCCGTGGCAAACTGCGATCATGACGCCCGCTCATCTGCTCGCCCTCGCCTGCGCCGGTGCCCTCGGCACGCTGCTTCGCGCCGGCTGCAATGCCCTGGCCCTTCGCTGGCTGGGGGCGGGGTTTCCCTGGGCCACGCTCGCCGTGAACGTGGGGGGCTCCTTCGCGTTTGGCGTGATCGCCGGCTACGCCCGGGCCCGCGGCGGCCTGCCGACCGGGCTCGAAACGATCCTGCTCGTGGGCCTGCTCGGCGGATTCACGACGTATTCGAGCTTCGCGTTCCAGTCGGTCGAACTGCTCGAGCAGGGCCGCTCGGCCGCGGCGCTCGCGTATGTCGCGGCCACGAACCTGGGCGCGATCGCGGCCGTGTGGGCCGGGATGCGGCTTGCCGCCGGCTGAAAAATCGGGGCGGAGAGATTCGAACTCTCGACCTCTTGGTCCCAAACCAAGCGCGCTAGCCAGACTGCGCTACGCCCCGGGGTGAATGAGTGTAACACACCCCTGTGGGACAGGCTTTAGCCTGTCATGAGCGCCGACCGGCTGAAGCCTGTCCTACTTACTCCGTTATGTGATCCAGGAGCCGCTGGAATTCGTCGAGGCTCCCGAACGGGATCACGATCCGGCCGGCGCCCTTGCCGTTGGCATGCACCACCACCTTCACGCCGAGCGCCTGGCGGAGCTGGTTTTCCACCGCCGTGATCTGGCTCGACCGGCGCGTCGCCGGCCGGCCCGGCTTGCGCTTCGGCGCAGCGGCGGGCGGCGCCCCGCCCGTCTCGTCGCCGCCATCCGCGGGCGCCGCCACGAGCGGCTCGTCGACCTCGTCGGCCCGGAGGATTTCCTGGACTTCCGTTTCGATCGCCCGCACCGACATCCCCTCGCGGGCGATCCGCTCCGCGAGGCGGATCTGCTCCTCGTCGTCGCCCAGCGGGAGAAGCGCGCGGGCGTGGCCCATCGAGATCGCCCCGGACCGCAGCTTCTCGTGCACCGCCTCGGGGAGGTCGAGCAGGCGGATGAAGTTGGCCACGGTCGAGCGGTCGATCGAGAGCCGCTTGGCGAGTTCCTCCTGCGTGCAGTTCCACGTGGCCAGATACTGCTTGAAGCTCGTCGCCTTCTCGAGAGCGTCGAGGTCGCGGCGCTGGAGGTTTTCCACGATCGCGATCTCCGACATCTCGCGGTCGTCGACGTCGAGCACCCGCACGGCCACCTTCTCCCAGCCGAGCTTCCGGGCCGCGGCGAGCCGGCGCTGGCCGGCGATCAACTGATACCGGTCGCCCGTGGCCCGCACCACGATCGGCTGCACGAGGCCGTGCGCCTCGAGGCTCGCCGCGAGCTCGGCGAGGTCGGTGTCGTGGACGAGGCTGCGCGGCTGCCAGGGATTGGGATCGATGAGGGCGGCGGTCACCTCGCTCGCCGGCAGGTTCGACGCGGCCTGCTCGAGCTCTTCGGGCGCGTGGAGGATCAGGCGGGCGGCGCCCGATGCCAGCCCCGCGGGAGCGGCCGGCCGGGAGGCGAGGGCGGCATTGCCGTTCACGGCCGGCGCGGCCGGCGTTTCCAGCCCCGCGCGGCCCAGGAGTGCCTCGAGTCCCCGGCCCAAGCGTCGTTCCCTACTCACAGTCGCGTACCTCCATGCACAGTTCCGTGTAAGCCCGCGATCCTCGTGATCGCGGCGCGTAGTCGAGCACACTCTGCGCGTGGCTGGGCGCCTCCGAGACGGCCAC
>JBJSZP010000490.1:0-3528 GCA_046090365.1 Planctomycetia bacterium | reverse complement strand
TAGACCGTGGCGCCGGGCTTCGCGGCCGTGGCCCCACAGCAGGTGTAGAAGCCCTTGAACTCGCTCCATAGCGACTCGCTCGCGGCGCGGCTCGACGCCAGCCAGAGGAACTCCGCGTCCTGGCCGTCGGGCGTGAACACGAGCGGCATCGGCTCCTCGCGGCCCTGCCCGCCGTCGAAGGCCACGGGCACGCTCCGGCGGAGCTCCACCGGATGCAGCATCCGCACCACCGAGGTCTGCGGGTCGGCGAGCCAGGCCTCGGCGTAGACGGTGCCGGCCACGAGCACGAGCCCGCCCGACTCGCGCGACACCCAGCGCTCGAGCCGCGCCTGGGCGGCGGCGTCGAGCAGCCGCCAGTCGTAGTCGAAGGCCACGATCGCGTCGTATTCGGCGAGCTCCTCGGCCGTCGTCGGGAAGCCGTCGAGGATCCGGCGGGCGTCCTGTGAGATGCCGGGCGTCGCCGTGCCGAGGAGCACGTCGACGGCGAAGCTTTTGTCGCGGTCGAGGATGTTGCGCATGAACTGGTATTCGCGCGACGGCCCTCCGGCCATGAGGAGCACCTGCGTCACGCGGTCCACCACCTCCACCTCGACCACCTGCGTGTCGTCGGCCGGCGCCCGGTCGCCCGGGGGCGCCGCGACGCGGAGCACGAGCTCGCGCCGCCCGGCCGTCTCGAGGCCGGGCACGTCGAACCGCGCAGTCGCGAGCTCGCCGTCCTGCCCGAGCACCACGTCGGCCGCGTCGATCACGCGGCCCGGTCCGGCGGCCGCCGCCTCGGCGAGTTCGACCCGCACCGTGCGGCCCGCGAACCCTTGCGGCTGCAGGTAGCCGGTCACGGAGAACCGGTCGCCCGGAAACACCCGCGCCGGCGCGAGCAGGTCGGCCACGCGCACGTTCGGCGGCAGCGTGCCCGAGCCGATGCCGATCGTGTGCACCGGCACGCGGACCCGCGCCAGGCTCGCCGCGGCTGCCGTCGGATCGATGCCCGCGTTGTTCGCGCCGTCGGAGATCACGATCACGCCGGCGAGCACGCCGGGCGGCTCTTGGTCGACGACGTGGGCGATCGCCTCGCCGAGCCGGGTCTCGAATCCGCGCGGCGCAAGGCGGCTCCGCCAGTCGGCGGGCGGCTCGGCGACCGGGGAGTCGGGAGGGGCGTCGCCGGGGGCATCCGCGGGTGCGGCGGCTGGAGCATCGGCACGCATGCGGGCCGTCGACCCGCCCGGGAGCAGCGTGAGCGGCTCGGCGTCGGCGTCGAACCGCCACAGCGACACGTCGTGCGTCGTGCCGAGCGCCGCGAGCAGGCCGCCCGCGTCGAGGGCGGCGAGCGCGCGGCCGGCGCGCGAGCCGTCCGCCACGGGCGACTGCGATCCACCGCCAACGCCTGCCGTGGCCTGCGCGTCACCGGGAGGAGCCTGGATATCGTCGATCGTCATGCTCGCGCTCGTGTCGACGAGCAGGGCCACCCGCGAGGGAAACAACACTTCGTGCTCCGCCGTGCGCTCGAAGTCGAGATACGCCGCCACGAGCGCCGCGAGCGCTCCGAGCCGCAGGAATGCGAGCAGGGCGCCGCTACCGCGGGGCAGTTCGGCGGCGTCGCGCCGGTAGACCCAGAGCACGAACGCCACGATCGCCGCCAGGGCGGCCACGAGCAGCGGCATCTGCCACCACTGCGCGAAGCCCTCCACGAGCGTGCTCGTGATGCGGTGGTGCACCTGCTCCGTGGCGGCCAGAAGCAGCGGCGGCGTCGGGATTGCGGTAGCGGCGGGCATGGGTGTGAGGAGGCGGCCGCGCGCGGCGGCGTCAGGAGGCCGACCGTTTGGCCGGAAGGTGGTAACTGGCGAAGTACGACACGACCTGCTCCAAGAGCAGGATCGCGAGGAGCGCGTAGAGCAAGGGATGCACGAGCGACACGCCGGCGAGCGTGCCCGAGTCGGGCTCGAGCGCCGCGGCGGAGTCGTAGCGGAACGGGATCCCTGCGAGCGTGCGGTCGAGCCGTTCACGGCCGATCCGCTCGAGCAGTCCCTCCGCGGGCGCCACGTTCACGGCGAAGGACCGCTCGCGCTCGGTGCCGTCGAGCCGCTTCCAGCGGGCGGTGTAGGCGCCGGCGGCCGTGGTGGGCTGGCGGGCCGTGAGCCCGCTCGAATCGCCGGCCACGGCCGTCTGGTGGACGAGCACGCCCTGGGGCGGCACGAGGAAATCGACCTCGTGGGTGTCGAGACCCTCGTCGAGCGCCACCTCCACCGGCTGGCCGACCTCGAGCGACTCGGCGCGGCGCCGGGCCGCGGCGAGGTGGCTCTCGAGCTCGAGCATCACCACGACCCAGCTCGGGTTGCCGCGGGCCCAGTTGTTCCACGTGGGCGCCGCCGTCGTCAGCACCGCCACCACGAGCCCCGCCCCGAACGGCCGCTCGACGACGAGCGGGGCGCCGTTGCGGAGCGAGAGCAGCCGCCGCAGGCCGTCGCCCGGCGGCGGCTCGTAGCCGCGCTCCACCGCGAGGTAGCGCTCGATCCGCACCGCGTCGAGGAGCGGATTGCGCTGCCCGGAGAGCACCGCCACCACGGGATGATCCTCGACCCGCACGTCGGGCACGTCGGCTGTGGCCGCGCCGCCGAGATCGACCGGCCCGACGAGCGGCACGGGATAGAGCCCGGCCCCCGCGCGGTGGAGCGTGCGGTTCACCACCTCGGCTTGCGTGCGCGGGCCGGCGAAGAACACGACGCCGCCCCCCGCCTTCGTGTACGCCTCGAGCGCGGCGATCTCGGGGGCGTCGAGCTGGGCCACGTCGAGCAGCCACACGCAGTCGAAATCGGCGAGGTCGAGCGTGGCGAGCGACCGCGGCGGCTCGATCCGCGGCCGCAGGCCCGTGGGTGCGCCCGCGCCGGGGGCAAGCGCGGTGGCGAGGTAGAAGGCGTCGCCCGTGCGGCCGTCGCCGCGCGGGTCGCCGTCGATCACGAGCACGTCGATCCGGTCGGCCACGTCGAGCACCGCGGTGCGGAGGTTGTCGGCGGCGAGCGCGTCGGGGGGCAGCCGGGCCTCGATCACGTGGCTGCCGGCGGTGGGAAACCGCACGTCGAACCGCTGCACCGCCACGCCCCCGGCCGGGATGTCGTCGAACCGCAGCCCCGGCCGCTCCGCGCCGTCCTCGCGGAGCTCCACCGCCACGCCGCTCACGGGGCGGTCCGACGCGTTCCGCACCGCGACGTCGATCGGCACGACCACGCCTGTCGCCGGCACGCCGCCCGCCAGCTCGAGCCGCTCGATCGTGAGGTTGCCCGCGGTGCCGTCGGCGGCGCAGTCGACGAGCCGCAGCTCGACGCCCGCGGCCGCGAGCTCACGGAGGAGGTCCGCGGCCTCGTCGGCCGACTTCCAGTCGCGGGCGCGGAAGTCGGTCACGAGCCACAGCACCCGCGCCGCCGCCGAGCCGGCAGTGAACGCGTCGCGGGCCGCAGCGAGGGCCGCCCCCGGCCCGGGATCGGTTTCAGAAAAGGAAAAACCCGCCAATTTCTTACGCACCCACTGCACCGAACC
>JBJSZP010000489.1:0-2168 GCA_046090365.1 Planctomycetia bacterium | reverse complement strand
GGGGCTGCCCATGCCCTCGAGCGGGCTATGGGAGCGAGCGCAGCCATGGATGGCGAAGCGAAGCGGACATGCAGAGAGCCGAAGCCTGGAGGGCTGAGGCGAACGTCCGGCGAGAGGGTCTGGGCAGTCACGAGCCGGCGCGTTCGAGTCGAGCAGAGACACGCTGAAGACTGTGCCACGTCGGGGGACGGGTAACCTGGAGCGAACACGGGCGAATTGACCTGACGCTGCGATAGCCCCGAATTCCGTAGGCGGAATCGCATGTGCCCTTGCATTTCGGGCGTTTCGGGCGACATTAGAGGGCTTCCCAGATTCACGAAGGTAGAGAGTCATGCGTACGAAAAGCGTCGTGCCCCGGTTGCGGGCCAAGAAACGGCTGTTCAAGCGGGTGAAGGGGTCGGTCGGCGGACGCCGCCGGCTGTTGCGCACGGCCAAGGAGTCGATCATCCGTGCCGGCGTCTATGCCCGGCGCGACCGGCGGCGCAAGAAGCGCGACTTCCGCCGGCTGTGGATCGTGCGGATCAATGCGGCGGTCCGCGAGCGCGGGCTCCGCTACAGCCAGTTCATTGCGGGCCTCGAGAAGATCGGCAGCGAACTCGACCGGCGCACGCTCGCCGAGATGGCCGTGCTCGATCCGACGGGCTTCGATGCCGTCGCCGAGGAAGTGCGGAAGGCGCTCGGCCTGCCGGAGCCGGCCGCGGTCGCGTAAGGCAGTGTCCACGGTCTCGCTCGAGTCGTTCCTCGCCGAACTCGACCGCCTCCGGGCCGATGCGGTCGGGGCGCTCGCGGCGGCAGGCGATGCCGAGGCGGTGGAGCGGGCGCGGGTGGAGTTTCTCGGCGCCAAGAGCGGCCGCCTGAAGGCGATCCAGAAACTGCTCGGCGGACTCGCCGGCCCCGACAAGCCGGCCGGCGGGAAACACTTCAACGAGGCCAAGGAGGCGGTGGCCGCGGCGCTCGAAGGAGCGCAGGCCCGCGTCGCGGGAGCTGCGGCGGCGGTCGAGCCGCTCGACGTCACGCTGCCGGGCGAGCCGGTGCGGATGGGCCACCTGCACCCGATCACGCAGACGATCCGCCGCGTGCAGGAGATCATGGGCCGGCTCGGGTTTGAGAGCGTCGACGGACCAGAGGTCGAGGACCAGTGGCACAACTTCGAGGCCCTCGCGATCGGGCCCGAGCATCCGGCCCGCGATCCGCTCGACAACTTCTACCTCGCCGTGGCCCGCGGGGCCGACCCGCTGCTCCTGCGGTCGCAGACGAGCACCGTGCAGATCCGCGTGATGGAGCGGCGGAAGCCGCCCTTGCGGATCGTGTCGCTCGGCCGCGTCTACCGGCCCGACACCGCCGACGCCACCCACTACCCGATGTTTCACCAGGTGGAGGGCCTGTTCGTGGAGCCGGGCACGACGATGGCCCACCTCAAGAGCGTGCTCCGGCTGTTTGCGTCGAGCTTCCTCGGCGGCGACGTGCACGTGCGGTTTCGGCCGTCGTTCTTCCCGTTCACGGAGCCGAGCGTGGAGGTCGACATGGAGTGGGGCGGCCGCTGGATCGAGATGGGCGGCGCGGGCATGGTCGACCCGGCCGTGCTCCAGGCCGTGGGCTACGACCCCGACGAGGTCTCGGGCTTCGCGTTCGGGCTCGGCGTCGAGCGGATCGCCGCCCGCCGCTACGGCGTGGCCGACATCCGCGACTTTTACCGCAATGACGTTCGGTTCCTGGAGCAGTTTTGAATCGTGCTCATCTCGCTGAATTGGCTCGCCGATTACGTGCAGATCCAGGCGCCGCCCGAGGCGCTCGTGGAGAAACTGCTTATGGCGGGGCTCAATCATGAGTCGACGGCGGCGGTCGGGAGCGACACGGCCGTCGAGATCGAGGTCACGAGCAACCGGCCCGACTGCCTCGGGCATATCGGCGTGGCCCGCGAGGCGGCGCTGCTCTTCGGTCGACCGCTGCACGTGCCCGATCCGCGGCCGCTCGAAGGGGCAGGGCAGGCCGCCGCGAGCATCGCCGTGGAGATTCGCTCGCCGGAGGTCTGCCCGTTCTACTCGGCCCGCGTGATCCGGAACGTCCGCGTGGGCCCGAGCCCGCAGTGGCTCGTCGACCGGCTGGCGACGGTGGGCATCGAGAGTGTCAACAACGTGGTCGACGTCACGAACTACGTGATGCTCGAA
>JBJSZP010000488.1:0-3866 GCA_046090365.1 Planctomycetia bacterium | reverse complement strand
TTCGCCGCCCCAGCCCTTGGCCCGCACCCGCGCGAACAGGTTGGCGAAGGAATAGTATTGGTCGTTCGTCCACTTCTCGAGCGGATGGTTGTGGCACTTCGCGCAGTTGATCGACAGCGAGAGGAAGGCCTGGGCCACGTTTTCGGCCATCGTCTCGGGATCCTGGTGCACCGCGTAGAAGTTCGTGGCGCCGTTGTCGATGCTCGACCCGCGCGACGTGACGACCTGGCGGACGAACTGGTCCCAGGGCGTGTTCTCGGCCACACGGTCCCGGATCCAGCGGTAGTAGGCGTCGATCGCCGCCGGCCGCAGTTTCGCCCCCGACACCAGCAGGATGTCGGACCATTTATAGGCCCAGTAGTCGATGAACTCGGGCCGCGCGAGCAGGAGATCGACCAGTCGCCGCTTCTTCGCCGGCGACTGGTCGGCGAGGTAGTCGCGGACCTCCTCGGGCGTCGGCAACCGGCCGATCGTGTCGAGGAACGCGCGGCGCAGGAACGTGGCCTCGTCGCAAGGGGGCGAAGGCTTGAGGTTCAGCTGCTCGAGCTGGGCGAGATTGAGCTCGTCGATCACGTTAGCCCGCGGGGCGTTGGAGTAGTCGCTGGGCGAAACCGCATGGGGGAACGGCGCGATCACGTTGGCGACGGCGATCCGCGAAGAAAACCAGGCCGTCACTGCCCCTGCGCCGTGGCCGACCACGCTCACGCCGCCTGCAGGATCGACGGTGGCCACCGTCTCGTCGGCCGAGGTGAACCGGGCCCAGCGGGTGACGTCGCGCGTGGAGCCGTCGGAGTAGCGAGCCGTGACCGCGAGCTTCACCTTCTGCCCGAGCGCCGCCACACTCTCCGCGGGGCCGAGGTCGATCCCCGCGAGGGTCTTCTCGCCATCCTTGGGGCCGGGGCAGCCCGCCTCGATCCAGGCGGCGAGGGTCTTGTAGTCGTCGCTGCCGACGTCGAGCCGCTTGCCGCCCTTGTGGGGCAGGGCCATCGTGGGCTTCGTGAGGAGGAGGCTCGTGCCGGGATCGGCGAGGTCCACGCGGCGGCCGCGGGCGTCGCGGGTGATCGCGATGTAGTCGCTCTTGGGGTCGTAGCCGAAGAGCGAGAGCCGGAAGCCGGCCTTGCCGGCGATGGCCCCGTGGCAGCCACCGCCGTTGCAACTGGCCTTCGAGATGATCGGCATCACGTCGAGCTCGAAGCTGGGCTGGCTGAGCTCCAAGCTGGGCTGGTTGAGCTCCACGCTCGGCTCCTCGGCGCGGCCGACCGCGCAGCACACCAGCACCATCGCGCAGAGCAAGGTTCTCATGAAAAGAGCTCCTTGATCGGGTCGGTGCCGAAGTCGGTGAGGGCGAAGGGGCGGCCGGCGGGGCCGGGAAGGTGCTGCTCGTGGTCGAGGCCGAGCGAGTGGAAGACCGTGGCCACCAGGTCGCCGGGCTTCACGGGCTGCTCGGCGGGGAAGGCGCCGATCGGGTCGCTCGCGCCGATAACGCGGCCCCCCTTCACGCCGCCGCCCGCGAACGACACGGTGAAGCACTGCGGGTAGTGGTCGCGGCCGCCGGCGGGGTTGACCTTCGGCGTGCGGCCGAATTCCGCGAGCCCCGCCACGAGCGTGTCGTCGAGGAGACCGCGCTGGGCGAGGTCTTCGATGAGGGCGCTGTAGGCCTGGTCGTACATCGGGCAGACGATGTTTTTCATCCCCTCGATCGACGTGAACGGCTTCGAGCCGTGGATGTCCCACGTGATCTCGTCGAACACCGTGAGGAACGTATTGATCGTCACGAACCGCACGCCGTTTTCCACGAGCCGCCGGGCGAGCAGGCAGCACTGGCCGAAGCGATTCATCCCGTAGCGGTCGCGCACGGCCTGCGGCTCCTTCGAGAGGTCGAAGGCCTCACGGGCCTGCGGGCTCGTCATCAGGCGGTAGGCCGCGTGGAAGTTTTCGTCGAGCAAGCGGGCGTCTTCGCTGGCCTCGAACTGCTTCGCCGCCCCCTCCACGATCTCGCGCATCTTGCGGCGCCGGTCGAGCCGGGCCACGGAGATCTGGTCAGGGGGCAGGAGGTCGGGCACGCGGAAGTTGGGCCTCGAGGGATCGGCCATGAGCGCGAACGGGTCGTGTGCCTTGCCGAGGAAGCCGCCCGCCTGGCCGTTGGGCAGGTTGCCGCCGCCGCGGCCCATGATCTCGGGAAGCACCACGAACGGCGGAAGGTCGGTGCGCCGGCCGAGCAGGTAGGCGGCCACGCTGCCGGCGTGGGGCGTCTGAATGCCGCCGGTGAACCGCCGGCCGGTCTGCATGATCTGCCAGCCGGCGTCGTGCACCGCGGCACCGTCGTGGTGGCACGACCGCACGAGCGAAAACTTGTCGGCGACCTCGGCGTGCTTGGGCAGCAGTTCTGAGATCTCGATCGCGTCGCTCTTCGTGCGGATCGGCTTGAAGGGCCCACGGATCTCGGCCGGCGCGTCGGGCTTCATGTCCCAGAGGTCCATCGTGGACGGGCCGCCGAGGTTGAAGATCATGATGCACGACCGCTTCTCGCAGCCGGGCCGCACCTTCCCCTCGCTCGCCGCGCGGGCATATTGCGGCAGCGAGAGGCCGATGGCAGAGAGGGCCCCCGCCTGGAGGAAATCACGGCGGGTCGGCCCCGATCCGCAGAGAAGGGCCCGTTCGCCAGGACGTGCGACGCGAAACTCGAACATGGGCCGTCCTCCTGATCGACAGAGTATTCACGCTCACCAAATCCTATCTCTGGCGACCGTCGCCGTCATTTGACGCCTGCCGCAGTGCTTTGTATTAAAGAAGCATGCTCGTTCAGGAATTGCCGCCGAAGCTTTCGGGTTTTGCGGCGATGCAGGTGCTCGGCCTCTTCGACGCCCTGCCGGATGTGTATCTGTTTGTGAAGGACCGCGAGAGCCGGTTCGTGAAGGTGAACGCGGCGTGGCTCGCGCTCCACGGCCTCGCCTCCGAGGCCGACGCCATCGGCACGAACGATTACGACCACCATCCGCCGGCGCTCGCCGCGCAATACGTGGCGGAGGACGAGCGCGTGATGCGGTCGGGCAAGCCGCTCCGCGACCAGGCTTGGCTCGTGACCGACCACACCGGCCTCCCGCAGTGGTATCTGTGCACGAAGATGCCGCTCGTGGGGGCCGACGGCAGCGTGACGGGAATCGCGGGCGTGCTGCGGCCGTTCGATCACGCCGGCCACGCCCCCGACGAATACCGACGGCTCACGCCCGTGCTCGAGCACGTGGTCGCCGCCTACCGACGGCGGCTCACCGTGGGCGATCTCGCGCGGCGGGCCGACCTCTCGGCAAGCCAGTTGCAGCGCGAGTTTCGCCGACTGTTCAACATGTCGGTGGGCGGGTACATCCTCCGGCTCCGGCTGCTCATTGCCCGCAAGCGGCTGCGGGGCACGACCGACGCGGTCGGCCGGATCGCCACCGACTGTGGCTTCTACGACCAAGCCCACTTCACGCGGGCCTTCAAGCAGCACACCGGCCAGACTCCGCTCGAATACCGCCGGGGCGTTTTGTAACGCGTCAGCCGGCGAGCGTCGGGTGGGGCGTGCCCTCGTTGAGCGTGGGCCGTTCGGGGCGGCCATTGCGGGTGTGGACCAGCCGCATGCGGTCGAGCTCCATCAGCCTGAGGATCGTCGCCTGCAGGTCGTGCACGTGCATCTTGTCTTCGATGGCCCGCAGGCCCGCCTCGTCGAGGCCGTAGAGCGCCTTCGTCTCCTCGGTCTTCTGCGCGAGGTCGACCGCCTCGGGCGCCGTGGCCTCCATCCGGAAGGCGAGCTCGTCGTTGCGGATCCGGGCATCGAGATCGGTCTGCTCGGGCAGCGCCGCGGCGTTTGGCGAGTTCGTCGAGCGCCG